>JBBSIT010000263.1:0-6242 GCA_038231995.1 Acetobacterales bacterium
CGGCATCCCGGTCATGGCGCCGGGCAAGGCGACGATGCTGCATGCGCTGACGCTCGGCGGGCGCTTCGCGATCCTGGCGCAAGGCCGGCACGCGGTGCTGCGGCATCGCAAGGAGGTGGCCGTATGCGGCCTCGCGGCGCAATGCGCGTCCGTTCGCGCGGTCGAGCCCGGCACGGCGTTCGCAGAGGTGCTGGAGGAAGCGGGCCGTTGCGTGGAGGACGGCGCGCACGTGCTGCTGCTCGGCGCGACCAACATGCACCAGGTCGCCGCGCGGCTGGCGGAGGCGCTGGACGTGCCGGTGATCGACCCCTTCTCGCTCTGCCTGCAGCAGGCCGAGACGTTCCTGACGCTCGGCCTGCGCCATAGCCGGCGCGCCTATCCAGGCCCAGCCGTACCGCGGACCGACGTGCTTCGCGCCCTGCTGCGGGGAGGCTCGGGGTTCGGATAGAGACCGGCTCAGCCCGCCAGCCGCGGCCAGGTATCGGAGAGGCGATAGCCATGGGGCCACGGGTCCGATGGGTCGAGCAGCAGTTGGCTGGTGCCGGTGATCCAGGCGCGGCCGGAGATGGACGGCACGATGCCGGGCCGGCCGCCAATCGTGGCGTCCGCCTCGATGCGGCAGTAGAAGCGCGAGCCGATGATGGACCGCCCGATGAAGCGGTCCCCCGTGCGCAATTCACCACGGGCGTGCAGCACCGCCATCCGCGCCGAGCAGCCGGTGCCGCAGGGCGAGCGGTCGATCTTGCCCGGCCGGATCGCGACGGCGTTGGCGCCGCACATGCTCCCGTCCTCCTCGCCGGGCGGCGCGGCGAATTGGCAGAACGAGATGTGATCCCACTCCGGGTTCTCCGGGTGTCGGAAGCCGATCTGCTCATTGGCGGCACGGGTCAGCCGCATCCCGGTCTCCGCCAGGTCCCGCGCCTCGTCGGGCGTGAGGGCGAACCCGAGCGCGTGCGCATCCGCGATGACGAAGCTGTCCCCACCATAAGCCGTGTCCACGGTCAGGGTGCCGATCCCCTCAACCTCCAGCGCCGCGCCGAGCCGATCGGCGAAGGAGGGCAGGTTGCGCACCGTGATCCGCTCCACCCGGCCGTCGCGGCACGCGGCTGCGACCTCGACGATGCCGCCGGGCGCCTCAAGGGTCAGGCGGGTTTTAGGCTCCTGCATCGGCAGGATGCCGGTCTCGAGCAGGACGGTCGCGACGCAGATCGAGTTCGAGCCGGACATGGGCGGCGTGTCCTCGGGCTCCATGATGATCCAGCCCATCTGCGCCCGCTTGTCCTTGGCCGGCACGAGCAGGTTGACGTGGCGGAACACGCCGCCGCGCGGCTCCTGCAGCACGAAGCGCCGCAGCGCGCCGTCCTGGGCGATGAAGCGCGACTGCTGCCAGAGCGTATCGCCCGGCGGCGGCGCAACACCGCCGACGATGACGTCGCCGACCTCGCCCTCGGCATGGCAGCCCACGACGTGGATGACCTTGGACGAGCGCATCCCTAACCGCCGACAGTCAGGCAGGGCTCGCCGAGCTGGCCGAGGCGCGGCTCGATGCCGAGGCCGGGCCGGTCCGACGCCGTCATCCGGCCGTCCACTCGTTGCGGCGCGCCGTCCGCGATGGTGACGGAGCCGTAGCTGTTGAAGTCGGTCGCCGCGAAGCAGAACTCCGCCGGCGTCGAGCGGGCGAGGTGGGCGATCGCGGCCGTCACGATGTCGCCGCCCCAGGTGTCCTCGATGATCATCGCGACGCCGGCGGCCACGCACATGTCGCGCATCAGCCGGGCCCGGGTCAGCCCGCCGACCTTGGAGATCTTGAGGTTCACCACGTCCATCGCGTCATCGGCCAGGGCGCGCATCAGCATGTCCGGCCCGGTCACCACCTCGTCCAGGATGAACGGCCGCGCGGTCCGGCGGCGGATCGACAGGCATTCCTCATACGAGGCGCAGGGCTGCTCGATATAGACGTCCAGGCTTGATACCGCGGCAGCGACCCGCGCCGCCTCGTGCCGGGTCCAGCCGGTGTTGGCGTCGGCGACCAGCACGTCGCCGGGCAGCAGCACGGCGCAGCACGCCCGGATGCGCGCGATGTCCGTGTCGGCGTCCCCGCCCACCTTGAGCTGGAACCGGGTGTAGCTCTCGGCGCGGTAGGCCTGCACGCTGGCGGCCATCGCGTCGGGGCTGTCCTGCGAGATGGCGCGGTAGAGCGTGACGCTGTCCTGCTCCGCGCCGCCCAGGAGCTTGTAGACCGGCAGCCCGGCGACCTTGCCCAGGATATCCCAGCACGCGACGTCGATCGGCGCCTTGACGTAGGGGTGCCCGCGCAAGGCGGCGTCCATGCGCCGGTTCAGGACACCGAGATCGGTGGGGTCGAGGCCCTGCAGCTTCGGACCGATCTCGGCGAGGCCCGCGCGCACGCCGCCCGCGTAGGCCGGCAGGTAGGCAGACCCCAGCGGGCAGCACTCGGCATAGCCGGTGACGCCGGCGTCGGTCTCGACCGCGACCACGGTGGAGTCGAACACCTCGACGAAGTTGTCGTTGGACCAGCTGTAGCGGCCCTCCCGCAGCGGCAGATCGACCTGCCAGGCCTTGATCGCGGTGATCTTCATGGGGTGGGTGCTCCGTTGCGGGAGGATTACAGGACCGCTTTCAGGAACGCCGCCGTCTCCGGGCGCTGCGGGTTGCCGATGACTTGCTCCGGCGGGCCGATCTCGTGGATCTGGCCGGATTGCAGGAACGCCACGCGGTGCGACACCTCGCGGGCGAAGGCGATCTCGTGGGTGACGACGATCATGGTCATGCCCTCCGCCGAGAGCAGGCGCAGGGTGTCCAGCACCTCGCCCACGAGCTGCGGGTCGAGCGCGGAGGTCACCTCGTCGAACAGCATGTAGTCCGGCGACATCGCCAGCGCCCGCGCGATCGCCATGCGCTGCTGCTGCCCGCCCGACAGCCGGGAGGGATAGACCTGCAGCTTGTCCCCAAGCCCGACATGGCGGAGCTTGGCGACGGCGACCGCCTCGGCCTCCGCCCGACTTTGGCCCAGCACCTTGCGCGGCGCGAGCATGACGTTCTCCAGCACGGTCAGATGGGGAAAGGCGTTCCATTGCTGGAACACGATGCCGATCCGCCGGCGCAGGCGGTTCAGGTCGGTGCCGCGCGCATGCACCTCGGTGCCATCCACCGTGATCCGGCCGGCCTGGATCGCCTCCAGGCCGTTGATGCACATCAGCAGGGTGGACTTGCCCGAGCCCGACCCGCCGATGATCGAGACGACCTCGCCGCGGCGGACGGTCATGCTCACCCCGCGGATCACCTCCAGCGGGCCGAACGACTTCCGCACGTCCACCAGCTCAATCATTCTCGCGCCATCTCCGCTCCAGCCGCGCGCCCAGGCGTCCGATGGGAAAGCTCATGGCGAAGTAGATCGCCCCGGCGATGGACAGGACGAACAGCGGCTCCTGGACGCGGGTGACGATGATCTGCGACGAGCGCAGCAGCTCGACGACGCCGATCCACAGCACCAGCGCGGTGTCCTTCATCACCCCGAGCGTCAGCCCGATCCAGCTCGGCAGGGCGACGCGCAGCGCGAGGGGGAAGACGATCTCGATGAGGTCCTGCCGGTAGGTGAGGCCGAGCGAGCGGGCGGCACGCCGGGTCGTGGCCGGCACGGCGAGGATGCCGCCGCGGACGATCTCGGCGCAGTAGGTCGAGGTGTAGATGGCAAGCACCACGCAGGCGACGGTGAAGGCCGACCAGGGGAGGCCGAGGATCGACTTGAACGAGTTGACGAGGACGAGCTGGATGAGCAGCGGCACGGAGCGCGGCACGTCGAGCACGGCGCCGAGCGGCGCGTTCAGCCACCAGGGCGCCGTGGCGCGCGCCAGGCCGAGCGCGACGCCGAGCAGCGTGCCGCCGAGCACGGCATAGAGGGTGATGAGCAGCGTCGTGCCCGCGCCCTGCAGCAGGAACAGCATATCGTTCCAGGAGACGGAGGTCTCGAACATCGGCCTTTAATACCGGAACAGGCGCCAGGCCAGCAGCCGGGCCGACAGGGTGACCGCCTTGGACAACAGGTAGTAGAGGACAGCGGCGATCGCGAAGAACTCGAAGGTGCGGAAGGTCTTGACGTTCAGCTCCTGCGTCACGCCGGTCAGGTCGGTATTCAGCCCGACGACGACGCCGAGCGAGGTCATCAGGATGGCCCAGACCATCTGGTTCGTCAGCGGGTAGAACACGGCGCGGAAGAGCTGCGGCAGGACGACCAGGCGGAATGCCTTGGGGGCGCTCATGCCGAGGGAGCGGGCGGCCCGCGCCTGGGTTGGCGGGATGGCGCGCAGGCCGCCGCGGAACGTCTCGGCCAGGTATCCGGCGTTGTTGAAGGCGATGCCGAGCAGGAGCGCTGGGTAGGAGTCGAGCTGGATGCCGATCGAGCCCAGGCCGAAATACGCCATGTAGATCTGGAACAGCGCCGGGGTGTTGCGCGCGACCTCCACCCACGCCGTGCACCCGCCCCGCAGCACTCGGCTGCCCGACTGCCGTCCGAGCGCGAGCAGCACGCCGCCGGCCGTGCCGATCACCATGGACAGCAGGGCGACCTGCAAGGTGACCAGCGCCCCATCCAGCATCGCCGGCAGGGCGTTGAGCGCTGGCCGCCAGTGGAAGGTGTAGTCGAGCATCAAGCTCGATGAGGGCTAGCGATAGACGCCCTTCACCGTCAGGTCCGGCAGGTCCCCGCCGATCCATTTGTCGAACAGCTCCTTGTAGCGCCCGGTGCGGACCTGCTGGTTCACGAACAGGTTGAGGTAGTTCAGCATGCCCTGTTCCCGGCGCAGCGCGATGAGCGCTACGTAGTCCGTGACGTAGGGCGCCGGGCCCTGCACGGTGAAGCCGCGGAACTTGCCGGACTTGACCGTGGCCTGCGCCACCGTGTTGGTGACCACGGTCGCCTCGATCTGGCCCTGCGACAGCGCGAGGAACACGTCGGCCTGCGTCTGGTAGGCGCGGAACGACCCGCCCGGGGCGTTCCATTTCTTCACGTCGGCCTCGAGCGCCAGGGCCTCGAACGTGCCGGAGGTCGATCCGGTCTTGTGGCCCTTCAGGCTCTCGTAGCTGCTGATCCCGAGCCCCTCGCGGGTCAGCACCACCATGTTGAAGGCGAAGTAGGGGATGGAGAACCCGATGGTCTTGGCGCGCTCCAGCGTGTCGGACGTCGAGGCGACCCCGATATCGGCGCGGTTGGATATCAGCGCCGGTATGCGGTCGGGGAACGGCGTCTCGACGATCTCCGCGGTGACGCCGAGCACCTTGGCGAGATCGTTGCAGGTGTCCACGTCGAAGCCGATCGGCTTGTTGCTCTCGTCGCGGAAGCCCATGGGCGGGAAGTCGAGCGTCACGGCGCATCGGAGCCGTCCCGAGGCGATGATGTCGTCCAGCTTGTCGGCCCGCGCGGGCGGGGCTGCAAGGCTCAGCGCCACGCTGGCGAGAACTACGAATGTGAGACGCACGTGCTGCCCTCCTGATCCGATGGGAACCGGCGAGCCGAACATCGCATATTGTTGCGAAGCCGGCCCTGGTCGAGCAGACCGCAATTGGATATAATCTGCAATAGCTGTTGGACGGATCGCTGCATCCGGCCTAATTCTCCCGCAAATCAGCACGATTGGACCCGCGATGAAGCCTGCCGTTTCCTGGGAAGGCGTGTTCCCCGCCGTCACGACCCAGTTCCACGAGAACCTCAGCCTCGACCTCGACGCCACGCGGCGCGTCATCGAGGCGCTGATCCAGGACGGCGTGTCCGGCCTGATCGTCTGCGGCACCGTGGGCGAGAACTGCTCGCTCACCCGCTCCGAGAAGGTCGCGGTCATGGAGGCGGCGAAGGATGTCGCCCGCGGCCGCGTGCCGGTCCTCGCGGGGATCGCGGAGTTCACCACAGCGTTCGCCTGCGACATGGCGCGCGAGGCCGCCCGGGTCGGCGTCGATGGCATCATGGTGATGCCGGCGCTGGTCTATTCCTCCAAGCCGCACGAGACGGCGGCGCATTTCCGCGGCGCGGCGAAGGCGACCGACCTGCCGCTGATGGTCTATAACAACCCGCCGATCTATCGGAACGACGTGACGCCGGCGATCCTCGCCTCGCTCGCCGACTGCGACACCGTCGTCTGCTTCAAGGATTCCTCGGGCGACACGCGCCGCTTCACGGACGTGCGCCGCATGGTCGGCGACCGCTTCGTGATGTTCGCCGGCCTCGACGA
>JBBSIT010000264.1:0-6237 GCA_038231995.1 Acetobacterales bacterium
AAATGCAGGCTAGAGCATGATCCGATCGATCATGCTCTGCTTGACTGAGAGTAGAGCAGCTTTATCAGGCAGTTGGCGTCAAACCGAGCACTCGGGGCAAATCCCCGGGCAAAGACGGAACGGCAGCCGATCTGTACCGCTTTCCGAACCAAAAATAGAATGCAAACTCAGACCTGTTGAGTGGGACGCCAACTCCGACCTTTGTTCTGCTGCACCTGCGTGCCCGGACTTTTGCCCCGGTTACCAAACCGAGAGGTTTGCCGGACATCGCGGAGCGATCCCAACTGACCTGATGCTGCTCTAGGGTGCCTGGATCCGGGTCAGCGGTCCGGGAAGTCCACTATCTGTAGGTTGAGCGGCAACTTGCCCTTGTGCTGGCCCGGGAACCAAGAGCGGTCGATCTTGCCCGGAGCGCCCTTTTCAAACGTGTCGGCGGTGGGCTCGAAGCGCCCGGCGCCGGTGAACGCCGTGAACTCGTAGGGCAGCCCGCTCGCGGCCAACGGCCATGGCCCGTCCATGACGTGGAAGTGCAGGTGCGGCGCGTCGCTGATGCCAGTGCTGCCGAGATGCCCAATCACATCTCCGGTCTTCACCCGATCGCCTGACTTGACCGCGACCGTCCCGGTCTTCAGGTGGGCATAAAGGGCGAAGCTCCCCTCGCCCATGTCGATCACGACGTGGTTGCCCGCAGCGGTATCGACCTCCGCCGGGGGCAGTGGGGTCCCGGGCACCTGCTCGGGCGCGCCGTCCGACACCTGGACGACGGTGCCGCCGGCCGCGGCATGGACCGGAACCCCGAACGACGGATAGCTGGAGAGCTGATCGACGGGGCCGACGAACAACCGTCCCGCGCCGTCGATCTGCAGGAAATCGATCGCGAAACGCTCAGCGATCACTGCCTTGCCGTTGAAGGCCATAGCGGACCCGCGGTGGGACGTGAGCTCGGCGCAGCAGCCGTTAAAGGCGACCCAGCTCGGTCCACGCAGGGGAGGCTCAAGAATGACCGGCCTTCTGTCATCCACCGGCGTGGGCGCCGCTTCGAAGGCGATTCGGCCAGGAATCCTCACCGCCGGGTCGAGCGGGACGCCCTTGTGCTCGTCGCCGCCCGGCGCCTCCTGGAGCCGCGTGACGGAGATGCGGTGCCGGATGGACTTCGGCACGGGGGCGTCCGGCGGCAACGCCACATCGAGGAACACGAATGCCGAATGGGAACGCGCCAGCGTCACCCCAGGCTCCCGGCCGTTGATCCGGAAGACGGCGGCCAGGGCGTCACCCGTCCACTCCGCCAGGACGGCATTGGTACCGGCGTCGAGCGCCGCTACGGCATCGACCTGGGCGAGCAGCGTCGTGTCGTTCACGAGCGACAACTCATAGGCGAGATGGCGCTTGCCGTCGCTCCCGAGAACCGGGCGAGGCACAGCCACCGAACTGACGATCAGGGTCGTGAGTATAGGTTCGCTCTCCGGAATTGCCGCGCGGCATGGAGCAGCGACGAACGTCAGCGATGCCAGGGCGCAAGCGACGGTGCGCAACCGGGTCCGGTCGAACATTGCATTCTCCAATCGTTATGAAAAGCAACATTCGGCGAAGCCGTTCCGGCTTGTCCAGGCTTGAATGCTGCCCGGCGCCGTCGATGCTGGACGCGACCTCCCCAGATCGGGTCATGGACGAATCTTAAGGGAGCCAGCGCAGGTGTTCATGCCCCGTTAACCTTTCCCTGCGATGTCTTGGGTGTCGCAACGTTGACGAAGGCACCCCAGAGATGGTCACTTCCCCCCAGGTCTCGCGCCCGTCGAACACCGCCCTCCGGAGCGCCGCCGACGTTGCCATCACGCCCGACAGCGTGTTGTCCGTTACGGATAGCTGGCCAGTCGTCACCGGTTTGTCGCTGCCGCAGGTGATGGACGCTGTTAAGACCATCCAGCAGTCCCGGGCCGCCGGCCCGGTCGTGCCCGCGTTGCCTGATGCGGCGGTGGCGTTCATCGAGGCGGCGAAGGCGCAGCCCCCGGCGGCCCCCGCCACGGCGCCCGCCGGCCCCATCGATCTCGCGCCCTACCAGGCGATGCTGGACACGTTCAATCACGCGATCGAGTTCGACCGGTCCGGCGCCGCCCCCTTGTTACCGTTCTCGACTGTTCCCGCGCGGGAGGTTCACGCGTCGGGCCTCGCCGTCCCGGAGCTGCATGCGCCGGCCTTCGTCGTGAAGGACAACGCGGGCGTGTCGTCCACGGCGATGGGGGAGAAGACGGACGGCGCGGTGGATTACCTGCAGGCCCAATACATCTACGGCGGCCGCGATAGCGTCTCGATCGGCGCCGCGACGTCGAACGTGTTCATCAAGGGCGGCGAGGGCAACGACGCCCTGGCCGCGCAGTCCGGCCGCAACGTTCTCGATGGCGGCCACGGCTCGAACTTCCTGGTCGGCGGCACGGGGGTGGACACCTACTTCATCGACGGCCGCAGCGGCCAGGCCACGTGGGGCACCATCGTCGGCTTCGAGCCCGGCGAGATCATCACGCTGTGGGGCTTCGACTCGGCGGTTTCCCGCCTGAGCTGGACTGACAATGAGGGCGCTGCGGGCTACACCGGCCGCACCCTGCATGCCGACCTGGCCGGCGACGGCAAAGCTCAGGTGCTGATCACCATCGCAGGCGCCCACGCGGCCGACACCGACCGCTTCGCCATGACGACCGGGCAGGCCGGGTCGAACCCCTATCTCGCGATCTTCAACCCCGCCTGACCTGTTCCGGCGCGGGTCCCACCTCGCCGAAGCGCAGCAGGGTGCGGTCTCTAGCCGGTCTTGCCCGCCGGCTTCACGACGCCCGTGCCGGCCCGGAGCTGGGTGATCGTCGCGCGCGAGGTGATCTGCTCGGGGTCCGTCCGCAGCTCGATCACAGCCGGCTTGCCGCTCGCGACGGCGCGGCGGAAGGCGGGTGCGAACCCGTCCGTGGCCGAGACGACCTCGCCGTGGCCGCCGAACGCCTCGATCACCTTCGCGAAGTCCGGGTTGGTCAATGCGGTGCCGGAGATGCGGCCGGGGTAGGTGCGCTCCTGGTACATGCGGATCGTGCCGTACATGCCGTTGTTGAACACGAGCACGATCGGCGCGACTCCGTGGTGGAAGGCGGTGGCGATCTCCTGGCCGGTCATGAGGAACCCGCCATCGCCCACGAAGGTGATGACCATGCGCTCGGGATAGATCAGCTTGGCGGCGACGCCGGCGGGGACGCCGTAGCCCATGGCGCCGTTCATCGGGCCGATGTAGCGCTGGTCCTCGCGGAAGTTCATGAAGCGGGCCGGCCAGGTCGCGAAGTTGCCGGCGTCGCAGGTGAACACGGCGTCGGGCGTCGCGAGCTCCTCCAGCTCGCGCATGACGGCGGCGAGATTGAGCGCGCCCGCCTGCTCCACCGGCTCGCGGCCGGCCTCGCGCAGGGCGCGCAGCTCGCGCGTCCAGCCGCTCCAGCCCGGCTTGCCCGCGGGGAGCTCCACGGCTGCGAGGGCGAAGGCGTTGAGGTCGGAGGTGATGCCCAGCGCCGGGCGGAACACCCGGCCGATCTCGCTGGCTTCGGGATAGACGTGGATGATCGGCTTGCTGCCGGCGTGGTCGAACAGGGTGTAGCCTTGGGTGGTGGCCTCGCCCAGCCTCGTGCCGACGGCGAGGATGAGGTCGGCCTCGCGCGCGCGGGCGACGAGCGCCGGGTCGGAGCCGACGCCGAGGTCGCCGACGAAGTTCGTGAGCTGGCCGTCGTAGAGCGCCTGGCGGCGGAAGCCGACCGCGACCGGCAGCTCGCGGTCGAGCAGGAAGCGGCGGATGGCGGCGCGGCCCTCGGCGGACCAGCCGGACCCGCCGAGGATCGCGAGCGGCCGCTCCGCCTGGGCCAGCAGCGCCTGCATGCGGTCGAGCGCGCGCCGGTCCGGTTGGGGCGCCGAGACCTGGATCGGGCCGAGGTCCGGCACATCGACCATGTGCTTCTGCATCTCCTCGGACAGCGCGATCACCACCGGGCCGGGCCGCCCGGTGGTCGCCAAGTCCACGGCGTGCGCGACGATCTCGGGGATGCGGCGGGCATCGTCGATCTGCGTCACCCACTTCGCGAGCGGGCCGAACATCCGGCGGTAATCGACCTCCTGGAAGCTGTCGCGGTCCGTCTCCTCGAACGGGATCTGCCCTACGAACAGCAGCATGGGCGTGCTGTCCTGCTGGGCGATGTGGACGCCGATGGCGCCGTGGCACGCGCCGGGTCCGCGCGTCACCATAGCGGCGGCGGGGCGGCCGGTGAGCTTGCCGTAGGCCTCCGCCATGTCCACGGCGCCCGCCTCGAACCGGCAGGTGATGAGCTTCACCCGATCCCGCACGGCGTAGAGCCCGTCGAGCACGTCGAGGTAGCTCTCGCCCGGCACGGCGAACACGTGGTCGATCCCCTGCGCCACGAGCGCGTCCGCCAGCACCCGCCCACCCGGCCGCGCCATATCCTGCGCCATGCGCGCCTTGCCCAGTTCCATGGTTATCTCCTCGTTCGGCGCCACATTATGCCCGGCCGCACCGCTGTCCAGACGCGACGGGGCATGGCAGTGTCGGGGCAACCGCAGAGAGGGCCGATGCGCGCTATTTTCGTTCAGATCAAATGCGAGATGGGGCAGGCCTACCGGGTCGCGCAGCTCGCGGTGGATACCGTCGAGGAGCTGTCGGAGATCTACTCGACTTCCGGCCACTTCGACCTGCTCGGCAAGTTCTATCTCGATGCGGGGCAGGATACCGGGCTGTTCGTCACGGAGCGCGTCCAGACCCTGCCCGGCGTGTCCGACACCTACACACTCATCACGTTCAATGCATTCGCCTCTGGCGGGGGGTCATGAAGTCTTCACGTTTCGGACGCAAGATGCCCTGAACGGGCCACAAGGGCGCCGCACCGGTGCTGCAGATTGCAGCGCAACGGAGGAGTCCCATCATGCGTCTGTTCCCTGCCCTCGCCCTCTCGGCCTCGCTGCTCGCGGGCGCGTGCACCACTCAATATGGCGAGCCCGACCCGGGCGCGACGCTCGGCCTCGTCGCCGGCGCGGCGGCGCTGGGCGGCCTCGCTTATCTCGCGACCCAGGGCGGCGATGACGACAAGCCCCGCGCCCGGCAGCGCGGCCGCGAGTACCGGCGCGCGGATTACGACCGCAGGGATGGCTACAGCCGCTGGTAGCTTAACCGAAGCCGAGAAAATTCGGGCTCTCTGAAAGCGGCGGCGCTGCGACCAGCCGGGCCAGGTCCGGCGCCGGCCGGGCGGTCCGGCTGTCGCCCGCGAGCAGCCGTTCCAATGCGGCCGCAACGCCGAGCATGGCGGCGTCGCCGCCGCGCGGGCCGACGATCTGCAAGCCGAACGGCATCCCGTGGCGGTCCAGCCCGACCGGCAGCGACACAGCCGGGTGCCCGACGAGGGTGACGGCGTAGGCCAGCGCCAGCCAATGGAAGTAGGTGCGGGTCGGCTTGCCGTCGATCTCGGCCGGGTAGAGCTCGGTCCAGGGTCGCGGGCTGATGGTGATGCTGGGCGTCAGCAGCGCGTCGTACTGGCCGAAGAAGCCCTGCCAGCGCCGGTAGAGCTGCGTCTGCAGCATCATGGCGCGCGCGACGTCCTCGGCCGTGTAGCGCAGCCCCTCCTCGACGTTGGCGCGCACGTTCGGGCCGACGTCCTCCGGCCGCGTCCGCACTTTCTCGGCATGAGACGCGAGGAAGCTGATGGCGCGCAACACTTCGAACGCCTCGTCCGCGCCGCTGCAATCGGGCGTCGCGTCGTCGGCCCGGGCGAATGCGTGCCGGAACAAGCCAGTCTTCTCCGCGAAGGTCTCGGCGACGAGCCGTTCCGTCGGCGCGAAGCCGAGGTCCGGCGTCAGCGCCGCCCGCAGGCTGGCCAGGTCCACGTCCGCGGGAGTCGCGAAATCAGCAGCCCGGCGGACCTTGGCGCCGTGAATCGTCATCGCCAGCGGATCGAGAGCGTCGTCGGACACCATCGTGGACAGCAGCAGGCACACATCCGTCACAGTGCGCGCCATCGGTCCCCCGGTCGGGAGCGGCGACCACCCGAGCAGCCGCTTCTCGCTCGGCACCAGCCCGGGCGACGGGCGGAAGCCGACGACGCCGCAGAACGCGGCCGGGTTGCGCAGCGACCCTCCCGTGTCCGACCCGGTCGCAATCGGGATCATGCCGCAGGCCAGCGCCACCGCCGACCCGCCGGAGGACCCGGCCGCCGAGCG
>JBBSIT010000265.1:0-6223 GCA_038231995.1 Acetobacterales bacterium
CGCTGCGGGCCGGGCTCGACCTGCCCTATTCCTGCCGCGGCGGCATGTGCAGCACCTGCCGCGCCCGGGTGGCGGACGGCGCCGTGCGCATGGATGTGAATTACGGCCTGGAACCGTGGGAGACCGAAGCCGGTTACGTGCTGACCTGCCAGGCCCACCCGACGACCCCGCGCGTGACGGTGGACTACGACCACGTTTGACGGCGCGTGCTACGGCATCGGTTCCTCGGGCTCTGCCGGTTCGGCGGCTTCCCGCTCCACGATGACGCTGAGCCGTTGGAAAACCCCGAGGCAGACGATCAGCACCGCCCCGGCCAGCAGCAGCAGGGTCGGGTAGATCATGTCCGAGACGGTGCCGTGTGCCGTGACGAACACCGTGACGAGAGCCTCCAGGAACACGGCCAGCAGGATCGTCGAGATGAACTTGGTGAGGCTGCGGCGCGCCTCGGCGGGCGCGCGCATCTCGCGTCCGCGCACCACCTCCTCCTGCAGCAGGTACTTCGCCACGTCGAACACCGCGACCGCGACGATGAAGTAGCCGCCCGCCTCCAGGGTGGCCGTCCCGCCGTGCTCCCAGTCCTTGGTGAACGACAGCCAGAGATCGACGACGCCACGCGCCATCAGCGCGAGGGACAGCGCCGCCAATGCGGCGGAGGCGATGCCGAACGCGATTCGCGAGATGAATTCCACTGGTTTCTCCGAAGATGGCAGGCGTGTCATGCAACTCGGCATCGACCTTGCACCACGATCGGGGCAACCCGAAGCGCCCCATTGCTGTTCAACGTCCTATCCTCACTGATCGAGACCACCCCCGCCCATGCCGCCGACCGAGACCTACATCCCCATGCTGGCGGGGCTTGGCGCGCTCGTGCTGCTCGTGGCCTGGTTGCCGATGGTGCTGAAGGAGCTGCCGCTCTCCCTGCCGATCTGCTGCGTAGCGGCCGGCATGGCGGCATTTGGGCTGTTCCCCTCGCTCGGGGGCGGGCCGCACCCGATGCAGCAGCCGGTGCTGACCGAGCGGCTCACGGAACTGGTGGTGATCGTGGCGCTCACCGGCGCCGGGCTGAAGCTCGACCGGCGGCTGGGCTGGCGCAGTTGGATGCCGACCTGGCAGCTGCTCGGGATCACCATGCCGCTCTCGATCGCCGCACTCGCCCTGCTGGCCTGGGGGCTGCTCGACCTGCCGCCGGCGCCGGCGCTGCTGCTGGCTGCGGCGCTCGCGCCCACCGACCCGGTGCTCGCCTCCGACATCCAGGTCGGGCCGCCCCGCTCGGGCGAGGAGGACGACGTGCGGTTCAGCCTCACCTCGGAAGCCGGGCTGAACGACGGCTTGGCGTTCCCGTTCGTCAACCTCGCGATCGCCTTCGCGCTCTACGGGACGGCGCCGGGCGGGTGGACGCTCGGATGGCTGGGCATCGACGTGGCGTGGAAGCTGGCGGCCGGCGTCGGCGTCGGCGTCGTCATGGGGCGGGCGCTGGGCTGGCTCACCTTCCGGATGCCGAACCGGGCCAAGCTGTCGCGCACCGGCGACGGTTTCGTCGGCCTCGGCATCACCTTCCTCTCCTACGGCGCGACCGAGCTGCTGCACGGCTACGGCTTCCTCGCCGTGTTCGTCACTGCTCTCACCCTGCGCGATGCCGAGCGCGGCCACGACTACCACGAGCGGCTGCACGACTTCGTGGAGCAGACCGAGCGGCTGCTGATGATGCTGATGCTGGTGCTGTTCGGCGGCGCGCTGCTCGACCTGCTGCGCCCGCTCGACGGCGCCATGGTGGCGTTCGGACTGCTCGCCCTGTTCGTCGTCCGGCCGCTGGCGGGCGCGATCGGGCTGGCGGGAGGGCGGCAGCCGCGGCACGAGCGGGCGCTGATCGGCTTCTTCGGCATCCGCGGCATCGGCTCGTTCTATTATTTGGCCTACGCCATCAACCACGCGGAGTCCGGCGGCACCGATCGGCTCTGGGCCGTGGTGGCGTTCATCGTGCTCGTGTCCATCACCGTGCACGGGACCACGGTCACGCCGCTCATGAAGCTGGCGGACCGGCGGCGCGGGCCTGTCTCAGCCCGCCGTCCAGCCGCCGTCCACCACGAGGGCTGACCCGGTCATCAGCGCGGAGGCGTCCGAGCACAGGAACACGACGGCGCCCATCAGGTCCTCGACCTGGCCCACCCGGCCCAGCTGGATATTGGACAGCACCCAGTCGCGGAAGCCGGCGTCCGCAAAGAACGGCCGGGTCATCGGCGTCTCGATGAAGGTGGGGCACAGCGTGTTGACCCGGATGCCGAGCGGGCCGAGCTCAATGGCGACCGCCTTGGTCATGCCCTCCAGCGCGTGCTTGGTCGCGGCATAGACGCTGCGGCGGGGGCCGCCGACATGGCCCATCTGCGAGCTGACGTTGACGATGCTGCCCGGCCTCCCGGCTGCGGCCATGCCGCGCGCGACGCTCTGTGCGGCGAAGAACGCGGCGCGGACGTTCAGCGCCATGACGGCGTCGAAATCGGCCTCCTCCACCTCGAGGAACGGCGCGTGCCGGGCGCTGCCGGCGTTGTTCACGAACGCGTCGAACGGGCCGTGCCGAGCCACCGTCGCGCGCATCGCCGCCAGGTCCGTCACGTCGAACGCCGCCGCGGACGCCTGCCCGCCCGCGTCGCGGATGGCGCCGGCTGCCGCCTCGACCTCGGCAGCGGTCCGCGCGGCGAGCCCCACGTCCGCCCCGGCCTCCGCCTGCGCCGCGGCGCAGGCCAGGCCGATGCCGCGGCCGGCGCCGGTGAGCAGCGCGCGCTTGCCGTCGAGTCGCAGGCTGGGCGTGCGGGGAAGCATCACTCCGCGGCGGTCGCGTAGGGCACGTTGCGTCCGCCGTAGCGCCGCACCCGCACGTTGGCCTGCTCGGCGTGCCCGGCGAAGCCCTCCAGCATGCACAGCCGCGACGCGTATTCCCCGACCATCGCGCTCGCCTCGTCGGTCAGCACGCGCTGGTAGGTGCAGGTCTTGAGGAACTTGCCGACCCACAGCCCGCCGGTGTAGCGCGCCGCCTTGCCGGTCGGCAGCGTGTGGTTGGTGCCGATCACCTTATCGCCATAGGCCACGTTGGTGCGCGCGCCCAGGAACAGCGCGCCGTAGTTGCGCATGCCGTGCAGGAACACGTCCGGGTCCCGCGTCATGACCTGCACGTGCTCGCTGGCGATGCGGTCGGCCTCGCGGATCATCTCGGCCTCGTCCTCACAGACGATGACCTCGCCGTAATCGGCCCAGGCCTTGGATGCGATCGGTGCGGTCGGCAGGATGGTCAGCAGCCGGTCCACCTCCGCCATGGTGGCGCGGGCCAGCCGCTCCGAGTTGGTCAGCAGCACCGCCGGGCTGTTCGGGCCGTGCTCGGCCTGGCCCAGCAGGTCGGTGGCGCATAGCTCGGCGTCGGCCGTCTCGTCGGCGATGATCAGCGTCTCGGTGGGACCTGCGAACAGGTCGATCCCGACCCGGCCGTAGAGCTGCCGCTTGCCCTCCGCGACGTAGGCGTTGCCGGGGCCGACCAGCATGTCCACGGCTGGGATGCGCTCGGTGCCGAGCGCCATCGCGCCGACCGCCTGCACGCCGCCGAGGCAGTAGATCACGTCCGCGCCGGCCAGGTGCTGCGCGGCGACGATCGCCGGCGCCGGGCGGCCGCCGAAGGGCGGGGCGCAGGTCGCGATGTAAGGCACGCCGGCGACCTTGGCGGTGATAACGCTCATGTGGGCGCTGGCCAGCAGCGGGTACTTGCCGCCGGGCACGTAGCAGCCGACGGACTGGACGGGGATGTTCTTGTGACCCAGCACGACGCCGGGCAGCGTCTCGACCTCGAGGTCGCGGATGCACTCGCGCTGCTTCTCGGCGAAGTTGCGCACCTGCTCCTGGGCGAAGCGGATGTCGTCGAGGTCGCGCGGGCGCAGCTCGGCGAGGCAATCGCGGATCTCAGCGTCGGTCAGGCGGAAATCGTCGCGGTCCCAGCGGTCGAAGCGGACCGACAACTCGCGCACGGCGTCGTCCCCGCGCGAGGCAATCTCGGCCAGGATGCCCTCCACGGTCGCGCGCACGCCCGCACCGGTGTCGGCGGCCGTCTGTGCGTCCATCCCATGCTTCAGGAAGCGGGCCATGCGGGTGTCCTCAAAGGGGTATCGGCGCCGCAGTGTCGAGGTTGGACGCGGGCGGCGTCAAGCCAACCGGGTCCTGGGACGAGTTCGGACACGTCTGCCGATCGCCGCATCGTCCTCGCAATAATGTCATGTCGGAACGATGGATAACCGCTCACCGGTTAGGATACTGTCTACCTATTCTATCAGCAGTATAGAAAGCATGTACGGGTTCAAGGGATACGCAACGGGTCCAAAATACCTCCGAGCATCGCGCCTGGCTGGCGCGGCGGCGCTCTCCGTAGCTCTTTTTGGGATCGGCCACGCGCAAGCGAGCGTGCAATACAGCTTCGTGCCGACCAGCATCGATCTGCGCGGAGAGCGGCTGGCGCCGCTGCAGGTCTTCAACGTCGAGTTCAGTGCGACCGACGCTGCGTTCCAAGCGGGGCGCGTGTCTGCGGACGTGACCTGCTTCAATAGCTTGGCCTGCAGCGGTTCCAACAACGGCCTCGCCAACCCGCGGTTCTACCGGAACACGATCGACGTGACTCTGCGTCCCGATGGCCTCGTTGACGGCTCCTACCGGTCCACCCGGGACACGGAGGAGTATGCCTTGAGCGGGACGGGCCTGCTCTGGTCCGGCCGGTTCTTCAGCGACTTCCCGTACCAAATTGCTTTAACGAACGAGCACGTCTTCTGTGGGGGAAGTCTCCTCTCCGGCGGCGGCTGCACCATTACGGGCTACTTCCTGACTGCGGCGCAGACGACGCCCGGCCAGGGAACGCAGGTGCCCGAGCCAGCCTCCGCGGCGCTGCTCGCCGGCGGATTGCTTACCCTGCTTCGCCGTCGCCGCTAGAATTACAGTCAGTCTGCAACGGCCGGCCGTGACCTAACCCGGGTGCATGGCGGCGGCGAACAGCGCGGTGTTGTGACGCAACATCGCGAGGTATGTCGCCGCCGGGCCATCCGGCGCCGAGAGGCTGTCGGAGTAGACCCGGCCGCCTACCCGTGCTCCTGACTCCCGCGCAAGCGCCTCGGCCAGGCGCGGATCGGTCATGTTCTCCACGAACACGGCGCCGATGCCCTCCCGCCGTATCTGAGCAGCCAGCCGGGCGAGATCGCGGGCCGAAGGCTCCGCGGCCGTGCTCACGCCCTGGATGGCGCGGAACTCGATGCCGTAGCGGTCGCCGTAGTAGCCGAACGCGTCGTGGCTGGTGATGACCCGGCGCCGCTCCGCGGGGATCGCAGCCATCCTGCGCTCGATCTCCCGGTCGGCAGCCTCGATGCGCGCGGCATAGTCGGCGGCCCGGGCGCGGTAGAAGCCGGCGCGCGCCGGGTCGGCCAGGGCAAGGCCCTCGGCGATGGCCTGGACCATGAGGACCGCGCGGCGCGGGTCCTGCCAGACATGCGGGTCGCGCACCGTGCGGCTACCCTCACGGACCGTGCGGGACGGAACGGCGCCAGCTGCCACGATACGGGTGCCGGCGAAGCCGGATGCAGCGATGAGCCGGGTCATCCACCCCTCGAAGTCGAGGCCGTTCTCCACCACCACCCGCGCATCCCGCAACGTACGCAGATCGCCCGGGCGCGGCTGGAAGGAGTGCGCGTCGCTGTCGGGCGGCACGAGCGAGACGACCGCGACGGCATCGCCGCCGACTTCGTGCACCATGTCAGCCAGGATGGAGAAGGTGGCGACGACGGGAAGGCGCGTCTCCTGGGCGATGACGGCCGCAGGGAGCAGCAGGCCGGCGAGCAAGGTGCGGCGGCGCATCCGGGCCTCCACTTGTTATACTATAACGTTTATGAAGGGATCGACGCCGGGCCGCAAGTCCCGCACTCTCCTGCCATGCCGACAGAGACCGAGACGCTTGCCCTGCCGCAGGGGCCGACCAGGGTGCAGTGGCGACGCAGCGCGCGGGCGCGGCGGGTGAGCCTGCGGATCGACGCGCGGGGCGGCGGCGTGATCGTGACCTTGCCGCCGCGCGTCGCCCGGGCCGCCGGGATGGCGCTGCTGATGGACCATGCAGGCTGGGTGGCGGAGCGGCTGGCGCGACTGCCCGGCTCCGTCGAGCTGGCGGACGGCGCGTGCGTGATGCTGGATGGGCAGCCGCATCGCGTCGACG
>JBBSIT010000266.1:0-6216 GCA_038231995.1 Acetobacterales bacterium
CGAGAAACACGGGCTTCCCGTGCTGGCGCGCATCCAGTCCATGGCGGTCGCGGGCTGCGAGCCCGGCATCATGGGCATCGGCCCGGTGCCGGCGGCGCGGAAAGCGCTGGCGCGCGCCGGGCTGGAGATGGGCGCGATGGACGTGGTGGAGCTGAACGAGGCGTTCGCCGCCCAGGCGATGGCCGTCGAGCGCGACCTCATGCTGGACCACGAGCGCGTGAACCTCGACGGCGGCGCCATAGCACTCGGCCATCCGCTCGGCGCGAGCGGGGCGCGCATCACGGGCAAGGCGGCGTCCCTGCTGGCCCGGACGGGCGGCAAGCACGCGCTGGCGACCATGTGCGTCGGCGGCGGCCAGGGCGTCGCGACCATCCTCGATCGGGCCTGAGATCATGGCGCTTTCTGGGGCGATCGAACGCTGCGCCGTGCTCGGCGCCGGGCTGATGGGGAGCGGCATCGCCGCCCACCTCGCCAACGCGGGCCTGCCCGTACTGCTGCTGGACATGCTGCCCAAGAGCGGCGGCGACCGGAACGCGATCGCCGCCGGCGCCATCGAGCGCATGAAGAAGGCGGACCCGCAGCCGCTCATGTCGCCCGATGCCGCCCGGCTGATCACGCCGGGCAACTTCGAGGACGACCTGCCGCGGCTTGCCGAGTGCGACTGGATCATCGAGGTCGTGGTCGAGGACTTGGGCGCGAAGCGGGCGCTGTATGACCGGGTGGATGCCGTGCGCAAGCCCGGCAGCATCGTGTCCAGCAACACCAGCACCATCCCGCTGCGCGCGCTGGCCGGCAAGCAGTCCGACGCGTTCAAGCGCGACTTCTGCATCACGCACTTCTTCAACCCGCCCCGCTACATGCGGCTGCTGGAGCTGGTCGCCGGGCCGGACACGCGCCCCGACGCGGTGGCCGAGCTGGCGCAGCTCTGCGACGTCCGACTCGGCAAGGGCGTCGTGCGCTGCAAGGACACGCCGGGCTTCATCGCCAACCGCATCGGCACCTACTGGATCACCTGCGCCATCGACGAGGCGATCGCCCGCGGCCTGCAGGTGGAGGAGGCCGACGCTGTGCACCGCCCCATGGGCATCCCCAAGACGGGCGTGTTCGGCCTGGTGGACCTGGTCGGTCTCGACCTGATGCCGCTCGTCGCCAAGTCCATGCTGATGAGCCTGCCGCCGGACGATGATTTCCGCCGCGTATTCAAGGAGCACCCGGTGCTCGGCCGCATGATCGCGGAGGGCAACACCGGGCGGAAGGGCAAGGGCGGCTTCTACCGGATGAACCGCGCCGGCAAGGAGCGCGTGCTGGAGGCGATCGACCTCGCCACCGGCGAGTACCGTCCGTCCGTGAAGGCGAAGCTGGAGGCAGCCGAGGCCGGGCGGCGCGATCTTCGGCGCCTCGTGCAGCACCCCAGCCCGGCCGGCGAGTACGCGCGGGCGGTGCTGGTGCAGACGCTCGCCTACGCGGCGTCCCTAGTGCCCGCCATCGCCGACGACATCCCGAGCGTGGATCAGGCCATGCGGCTCGGCTACGCCTGGAAGCACGGGCCGTTCGAGCTGATCGACCAGCTCGGCGCGGATTGGCTGGCCGAGGCGGTGGCAAGGGCCGGGCTGCCGGTGCCGAAGCTGCTGGAGCTGGCGCGCGGCCGAAGCTTCTACCGCGTGCAGGATGGCCGACTCGAATGCCTGACGCCCGCCGGCGAGTATGCGCGGGTCGAGCGGCCCGAGGGTGTGCTGCTGCTGGAGGACATCAAGCGCGCCGGCAAGCCCGTGCTGCGCAACGGCTCGGCCTCCGTGTGGGACATCGGCGACGGCGTGCTGTGCCTCGAGTTCACCAGCAAGATGAACTCGATCGACCCCGACATTATGGCGCTGCTCGGCAAGGCGCTCGGCCTGGCCGCCAAGCAGTACAAGGGCCTGGTGATCTACAACGAGGGCGAGAACTTCTCGGTCGGCGCCAACCTCGGCATCGCCATGTTCGCCGCCAACGTCGCGGCCTGGCCGGTGATCGAGCAGCAGGTGGCCGGCGGGCAGGCGGCGTACAAGGCGCTGAAATACGCGCCCGTCCCCGTGGTGGGCGCCCCCTCCGGCATGGCGCTGGGCGGCGGCTGCGAGATCCTGCTGCACTGCGCCGCGGTGCAGGCCCATGCCGAGAGCTATATCGGCCTGGTCGAGGTCGGCGTCGGGCTGGTGCCGGGCTGGGGCGGCTGCAAGGAGCTGCTCGCCCGCTGGCAGGCCGAGCCGAAGCTGCCGCGCGGCCCGATGCCCGCGGTCGCCAAGGCGTTCGAGATCATCTCCACCGCGCAGGTCGGCAAGTCCGCCGCGCAGAGCCGCGCCCTGGGCTACCTGCGGCCGACCGACGGCATCACCATGAACCGCGACCGGCTGCTGTTCGACGCGAAGCAGCGCGTGCTGGCTTTGGCGGAGGACTACCACCCGCCCAAGCCCGCCGAATTCCATCTGCCCGGACCCGGCGGCCGGGTCGCGCTCGACCTCGCGGTGGACGGGTTCGCCGCCCAGGGCAAGGCGACGCCGCACGACGTCGTCGTGTCCAAGGCGCTCGCCCGCGTGCTGACCGGCGGCGACGCCGACCCGCTTGACGTGCTGGGTGAAGACGACGTGACCGCGCTCGAACGCGGCGCCTTCATGGAGATGGTCCGCAACCCGGCGTCGCTGGCCCGCACCGAGCACATGCTGACCACCGGCAAGCCGCTCCGCAACTAAGGAGACGATCCCATGGCCACCTACACCGCCCCGCTGCGCGACATGCGCTTCGTATTGCACGAGCTGCTGGACAGCAGCGCGCTCGCTGTTTTGCCAGGCTACGAGCAGGCCACGCCCGGCCTGATCGACGCCGTGCTGGAGGAGGCGGCCAAGCTGAGCCAGGAGGTGCTGTTCCCGCTCAACCTGTCCGGCGACAAGGAGGGCTGCACCTACGAGAACGGCGTGGTGCGCACGCCCAAGGGCTTCAAGGAAGCGTACGACCACATGATCGAGGGCGGCTGGACCTCGCTCGCCTGCGACCCGGCCTATGGCGGCCAGGGCATGCCGATGCTGCTCAGCACGGTGTTCGAGGAGATGGTGTCCAGCGCCAACGTGGCGTTCGGCATGTATCCCGGGCTGTCGCACGGCGCCTACCGCGCGCTGCACGCGCACGGCACGGAGGACTTGAAGGCGCAGTACCTGCCGAAGCTGGTCGATGGCACCTGGTCCGGCACCATGTGCCTGACCGAGCCGCAATGCGGCACCGACCTCGGGCTGATCCGCACCCGCGCCGAGCCGGACGGGGATGGCAGCTACCGCATCACCGGCACCAAGATCTTCATCAGCGCCGGCGAGCATGACCTCACCGAGAACATCCTGCACTTCGTGCTGGCCAAGCTGCCGGATGCGCCGGCCGGCACGAAAGGCATCAGCCTGTTCCTGGTGCCGAAGTTCCTGCCCACCGCGGAGGGCAGGCCCGGCGCGCGCAACGGCGTCGTGTGCGGCAGCATCGAGCACAAGATGGGCATCCACGGCAACGCCACCGCGGTGATGAACTTCGACGCGGCGCAGGGCTGGCTGGTCGGCCGCGAGAACAGCGGCATGCGCTGCATGTTCACCATGATGAACGCGGCCCGCCTCGCCGTCGGGATGCAGGGCCTGGGCATCGCCGAGATCGCCTACCAGTCCGCCGCCGCCTACGCGAAGGACCGCCGCCAGGGCAAGTCCGTCGCCCGCAGCGACGCCAAGGAGACCAAGAGCACCGACGCGACGCCGGACAGCCGCACGAAGGATCTCGCCGATCCCATCATCGTCCACCCCGACGTGCGCCGAATGCTGCTGGAATCCCGCTCCATGACCGAGGCCGGCCGCGCCCTGTCCTACTGGGTCGGCCTGGAGCTGGACCGCGCCGAGCGCCACCCCGACCCGGCCGTGCGCCAGGAGGCCGACGACCTCGTGGCCCTGCTCACCCCCATCATCAAGGCGGCGCTGTCCGACCTCGGCTCGGAGGCCGCGAACAACGCGGTGCAGGTGCTGGGCGGCCACGGCTATATCCATGAGTGGGGCGTGGAGCAGCTCGTGCGCGACGCCCGCATCGCGCAGATCTACGAGGGCACCAACGGCATCCAGGCGCTCGACCTGGTGGGCCGCAAGCTCGGCCAAGACGCCGGGCGCCTGCTGCGCCGCTTCTTCCATCCCGTGAGCGCCTGGCTGGAGGCGTATGCCGACGACCCGGCGCTGGCCGCCTATGTCGGCCCCACAGCCAAGGCGTTCGGCCGGCTGCAGCAGGCCACCCTGACCGTCGCGCAACGCGGCCTCGCCAAGCCCGAGGAGGCCGCCGCCGCCGCGACCGACTATCTCCGCCTGTTCGCCCTCGTCGCCATGGCGTTCATGTGGTGTCGCATGGCCGAGACCGCCCGCCGCAAGCTCGACCCGGCCGGTGGCGGCGCGAACGGGGAAGCCCCGTTCTACAAGACCAAGCTGGAGGTCGGCCGCTTCTTCATGGCCCGCGTGCTGCCGCGGCACTCCGTGCATTTCCAGGGGGTGATGGCCGGGGGGGAGACGCTGGTCCGGCTGCCGGCGGAGGCGTTTTAGGCGGGCTTATCGTTCGCTTCCGGGTGGCGGAGGGGGCGTGCTAACGTGATGCCATGAGCGAAGCGCACGCCCCTCTGTCGGCTGAGGCTCTGGACGAGGCTGAGTGTCGGGCGTTGGCCGCCGCAGTGGCCGAGGCACTTGCCGACCCACGGCCCGATGTGCCTCACGAGGAAGTTCGCGAGGAGATACTGCGCGAGCTGGAACATCTGCAGCGGCAGGTTCAGGATATTGCCTAGTGACGCCTCCGCCGCGGCCTTTTCGCCTCGTCTATCGCGCCTTCGACCGAGTGGAGTTCGACCCGGACAAGAGCGACGAGGTGCTCGAAGCGCGCGGCTTTGATCTCGGATACATCAGCCGCATCTTTCCGGGCTACGTGTTGGAGAGCCAGGATACCCGACCCTACCCCGAACCACGCTTCAAGGTAATCGGGGAGTTGCTGGGCGAGGTGTTCGTCGTCATCTATACGCCCAGAGGCCGGGCCTGCCGCCTCATCACGGCCTGGGTTGCCGACCTCGTGGACAGGGGACTTTGGCATGACTGATGAACGCACCGTAGTCGTTGACCAATCCGACCCAAACCGGGGACGGTATGACCCGAGCCGCGTGGGCAAGCCGAACCCGGCCGACACGGAGCCGTATCCGACAACGAGTCCTGAGGATGTCGAGGCTACACGAGCCGAGCTGGCCGAACTGCGGCGGCGAAGGGCGCTCAAGACTGGCTAGTGACGTCTCCACCGAGGCCTCATCGCTCGGGGATGGCGATCTCACGGGCCGCGGACGGGAAACGTGAACCGCAGCAGGTCCGCGCCCTCGTCCCGCGGGAGCGGCGGCGGGCCGGCGCCGATCTCGGCGCGAGCCGGCGCCGCGTGGACGGCGGCCGGCGAAGGCACGGCCCGGGGCTGCGCGGCCCGGGTGCACAGCGCCTCGATATCCCGAGGCGTGCGGCGCTTCCACGGCCGGGTGCCCGGCATGGCGGCGAGGCCGAGGTCGCGGCAGATATCGGCGATGATCTCGGCCACGGGACGACCGTCGATGTCGTCCTCGAGGTCCGGCGCGTCCAGCCGTTCCGACAGCTCGGCGTGCATCGCTTCGGCCTCGACGCCCTCCGCCCTGCGCTGGATCACGTCCGCGACCTCGCGCAGGATGCGCCGGCGGGCGGCGACGCGCTGCTGGCCGGTGTCGGCGCGCGGCGGCAGAGGCTCGGCGATCTTGCGCGCGAGGGCGACCGTGCGGCGCACGGCGCGGGAGATGCGGTCGAAGGCAGCCGCGGTGTCCTGCACGGTCGGGGCGCCCGGACCATCCCCCAGGTCCTCGCCGCCGGCCTGAACCGTGGCTTGCTGATGGACGCCGCGGGCGAGGTCCACGCCCATATCGATCAGCTCGTGCAGCACCCGGCGGTAGTATTGCGCGTCCTCGGCCTGCTGGTCGGTTTGGTCGGCTGGAAGGAGGTGCGCTGCGGCGGAGGGCATGGACGGGTTAGGGAGTTTATCCTTGAACGGTGTCAAGGGTTGGGTGCTGACGGGGGATTTTCCCGGTTTCGTGGAGAGCGCTCCACTTCCCCGACACGGCGCCGACCTGTGCTGCAGCCACACCGGCAACGCATGTCGGTCGCCAGGCAACCGACGAACATCGTAAGTGCC
>JBBSIT010000267.1:0-6208 GCA_038231995.1 Acetobacterales bacterium
GGCCAGCTCGCCCAGCTGCCCGCGCAGCTCGGCCTGGACGCGGCGCATCTCCAGCGCGCGGGTTCGGGTCGCGTAGCCGCGCGCGAGCAGGTATTCGACGCCGGTCAGTTCCTGCTGCAGCAGCTCGGCCCGGGTCGCGTTGGCGCCGATCTGCACCTGCAGCGCGGCGCAGGCCGCCTGCTGCTGGGCGATCCGGCGTTGGGCGATACGGGCGGCGCCGTCGAACGCGTCCCACCGCGCGGCGAACAGGTGGCGCTCGGCCTCGACCTGCGCGGCGATCGCCGGGTCGGATGCGGCCGCCTGCAGCCCCTCGGGGAAGGCGAGCTCCCGCTGGTCCAGCAGCTCGGCCTGCAGGCGGGACGCGCGGGCGATTGCGCCCCAGTAATGCGCGCTGGCCTGGTCGGCGGAGGCGCGGGCCTGCACGTCGTCGAGCCGCAGCAGGACCTGGTCGGCGGCGACGAGGTCGCCCTCGCGCACGAGCAGCTCCCGCAGGGTGCCGCTCTCCAGCAAGGTGACGACCTTGCGCTTGCCGGCCGCGACCACGGTGCCGGCGGCCGTCACGGCGCTGTCCAACCGCGCGGTGCTGGCCCAGGCGAGCATGCCGCCGAAGCCGAGGGCGATGGTCAGCAGGCTGGCGATCGCAACGCCGCGGAGCGAGGGCTCTGGCGGGGCCGCGTCCGGCATCCAGCCCGGCGCCTGATGGATCGCGATATCCTGCGTCATGCCCGGTTCAGCCCTCTGTTGCCATGGCCAGCAGTCTGGCTGGCGGTCCCGGCGCGGCCTCGGTCGCCCGGCTGCCGCCCAGCACCAGCGTGTGGTCCATCGCCTGCATCAGCGCGGCGCGATGGGTGGTGACGACCACGATGGCGCCGGCCTGCTTCGCCTGCTGGATCGCCCGCAGGAGCGCCCGCTCGCCGTCGTGGTCGAGGTTGGCGTCGGGCTCGTCGAGGATCAGCAGCCGCGGACCGCGGAACAAGGCGCGGGCCAGGCCGATGCGCTGCCGCTGCCCGCCCGACAGGGCGGCGGCGTCCGACGCGAGTTCCGTATCATAGCCGTGCCGCAGCCGGCCGATCATCTCGTGCACGTCGGCCTGCACGGCGGCCGCAACGATGTCGGCCGCCACCGCGTCGCTGAAGCGCGCGATGTTCTCGCCGACCGTGCCGTCCAGCAGGGCGACGCCCTGCGGCAGGTAGCCGATCCGGCCGGGGTCCGTGGCCGCCAACGGCTTGCCGTCCAGCAGGATGCGCCCGGACGCGGGCGCCGCCAGCCCGGCCAGCAGGCGGAGCAGCGTGCTCTTGCCGGCGCCGTTCGGACCGGAGACGCAGAGCGCCTCGCCGGGCGCCACGGCCACGTCAATGTCCCGCAGCAGCCAGCGATCCCCGACGGGGTCGCGGTAGCCCACGGACGCGAGCACCAGGCCCGGCCCGCACTCGGGATCAGCGGCGTCCGCTGCAGCCTGCGGCGTGCCGTCGCCCGCCTGCGCCATGGCGAGCGCCCGCAACGTGCGCTGCCAGGCCGCCCGGGCGAGGACCCATTGCCGCCAGCTCCCGACGAGTTGGTCGAACGGTTGCATGACTTTGTTGAGCAGCAGGCTCGCGCCCATAATGCTGCCCGGCGTCGTCTCGTGATGCAGCGTCAGCACCGCGCCGAGGACGATCACGCCGGCCGCCAGGCCGAACCGCACCAGCTTGGCCAATCCCGCGAGCAGTTGCGCCCGATGGTCCGCGTGCCGCGAGGCGTCGAGGGCCGCGCCGTACTGCCAGGCCCAGCGGCGCGCGATCGCGGGCAGCATGCCCAACCCCTCGGTCAGCTCGGAGTCCTGCAGCCGAGCCGCCAGGGTGCTGCCGGCTCGCGTGCGGAGGTTCGCCGCCGCCAGGGTGGCGGGCCGGGCCAGCAGGTCGGTCAGGAGGCTCAGCCCGGTCAAGGCGGTAGCGCCGGCGCAGGCCAGCCAGCCATAGCCGGGGTGGAGCATGAACAGCACGGCCGCCAGCAGGGGGCTGCACAGCACGTTCATCGGCACGGCGACGTATCCGGAGGACAGGAAGCTGCGCAGCTCGGCAAGGTCCCGCATCGTCTCGGCAGCGCCGGGGCCGCCGCCCTGGGCGCCCTGCAGCACCACGTAGCGGAGCAGCGGACCGTGCAGGCGGCGCTCCGTGCGGGCCGCGATGGTCGCGAACGCCGCCGAGCGCAGCATGTCGAGCAGGCAGTAGAGCGCCAGCCCCGCGAGGCAGGCCAGCGACAGCAGCAGGAGGCTGTCCATGTTGCGGCTCTGCAGCACGCGGTCGTAGAGCTGCATGTCGTAGAGCGGCACCACGAGGACGGCGAGGTCGAGGAACACCGTCACCGCGAGCGCCAGTGCCAGGGCTTGCCAGAGGTCGCGGCGGACGTCCGACAACGCGGTGCGCCGGGTCATGATGTCCCCTGGAGCGCCGGCCGCGCCGCCCGGAGCAGCCGCACGGGCGGCGCCTGCAGGGCGCGCAGCACCTCGGCCCGCGCGCCGAACCGGTCCACGACGCCGTCGCGCAGCACTAGCAAGGTGTCGGCGGCGGCGATCAGCGCCGGACGGTGCGTCACCAGGATCGCGCTGATCCCCTCGGCCCGCAGGCCGCGCAGCAGGGCAAGCAGCCCCAGCTCACCCGCCTCGTCCAGGAAGGCGGACGGCTCGTCCAGGAGTAGCAGCCGCGGCGCGCCGTAGAGCGCCCGCGCGAGCGCCAGGCGCTGCCGCTGTCCCACGGAGAGGGTGAAGCCGCCCAGCTCGGTCGCGTAGCCGTCGGGCAGCCCGGCGATGATGCCGTGCACGCCGGCGCGCTTCGCCGCGCGCACCACCGCGGCGGGGTCGGGCCTGCCGAGCCGGGCGATGTTCTCGGCAAGGGTGCCCTGCGTCATGGCAGCGGACTGCGGCACGTAGCCGATGTGCCGCGCGAGGTCCTCCCGCTCCCAGAGCGCCGTGTTGTGGCCGCCGAGGAAGACGCCGCCGGCGAGCGGCCGGTCCATGCCGAGAATCAGGCGTAGCAGGGTGGACTTGCCCGCGCCGGACGGGCCGATCACGCCCATGATCTCGCCCGGGGCGAGAGCGAACGACACGCCCCGCAGCACTGGGCGTTCCGCGCCGGGCGGCACGTGCACCAGTCCCTCCGCCGCGAGCCGGCCATCGGGGACCGGGAGCGCCGTCGCATAGCGGGCATCGACGGAGTCCTCCAGCACAGCGCAGACGCGGCGCCAGGCCGCCCGCGCGTCGGTCCACTGCCGCCGGGTGTTGGCGACCTGCTCGAACGGGAGCAGGATGCGCGCGAGCACCATGTTGGCGGCGATCATGCTGCCGGCCGAGGCGTGGCCGCCCACCGTCAGGACCACGCCGAGGGCGACCATGGCGCCGGTCATGGCCATGCGCAGCGTGCGGGTGACGGAGGCGATCTCGCGCGCGCGCAGCAGCGCCGCGTGCGCCGCCAGCACGGCCTGCCGCCCTGCCCTGTCCCAGCGCCGGGCCAGCGCGGGCAGCATGCCCATGGCGACCACCGCGTCCGCCGCGCGGATCGCGCCGGCCACGTCGCGCATGCCGGCGGCCGCGACCTCATTGGCGGCGAGGAGCTGACGGCGCGACAGTGCGTCGCCCAGCACGTTCATGCCGCACAGGAACGCGGCGCAGAGGACCGCCATCAGGCCGTAGCTCCAGTGCAGCGCGAGCAGCATGAGGGTCAGCAGTGGCGACCACGCCAGCTCGAACGGCGCCAGGCAGACCGGGCTTGCGATGAACCCGCGCAGCGTCTCCAGGTCGCGCAGCGCCTCGGCGCCGGACCGCGACGCGGCGGATGCGCGCAGCACGGGCAGCGACAGCCGCCGCGCGAGCCGGTCGGCGAGGATGGACAGCGCCACGCCGCGCAGCCAGTCCAGCACGGCGTAGGCCAGCAGGCCGATCAGCAGCCCGGCCGACAGCGCCGCCAAGGTATCGACGTTGCGCGTGGTCAGCACGCGGTTGAATACCTGCATGTTGAACAGCGGGACCAGCATGACCCCCAGGCTGCACAGCAGACTCAGCCCCGACACGGCGAGGATGCCGCGGAGCGCGAGACGGCTCACCGCCTTCGGCAGTGTGGCCCGGCCTATCCGGTCGATGCCCTGATCCTCCATGGCCTGCGGCCGCTAACCCGGCAGCGAGTGCAGCAGGCCCCAGGCCGACAGGCACAGGGACGCCGCCGCCAGGCCGAGCGCGCCCAGCGTGCCGCGCGACGGGCGGGCGGACGGGACCGAGGGAGCACGCAGCGCCGCGAGCCGATCGTCGAGCCGCGTCATGAACACCTCCAGCGCGTCGAGCTGGCTGGCCAAGGCGGCCTGCTTCGCCTGGTGTTCGCTGCCGCCTTGGTCCTGCTCGCCGCGCTGCAGCAGCACGGCTTGCAGGTTGCGATGGATCAGCCGCTGCGAGTTTATCATGGCGTCGGTCGCGGCCTGGAGCCGGTCCAGCCGCTCGCCCATGCCGCCGGGCGCCGGGGGCGCCGCGAGCCTGATCGTCTCTCCGCCGGGCAGGCGCGCGTGCACCGTGAGTTCGGCCGTCCGGGTGCGGTGCGCCTCGGGGACGGGCAGGTCGAAGGCATGCCGGCCATCGCCCACGCCGTTGCGGGCGAGGTCCTCGCGCGGCAGGTCGGCGACGGTGTCCGCCACCACGTCGTCGCCCAGCCGCAGCTCGACGCTCACCGGGTCGGCAGGGCTGCGCGGCGCCCAGGCCCAGCCCAGGACCCGGGCCGCGGTCACGGCCTCGACGAAGCCGACGACTTCGGGCTGCCGCGCCGGGTCGGCAGTGGCGGTGGCACTCACGCTGCACGGCCGAGCGGCTGGCCCGGCCGAAGCCCCGCCGGCCGGTGCAGCGCGGTCTCGTCCACCATGCGGTGCGACACGCCGTTCTCGTCGAGGAACTGGCGCATCTCGCGGTAGCGCTGGAAGTAGGCGCGGTTGAAGCGGTCGAACAGGCCCTGGTCCCAATGGTCCTCCAGCCGGAAGGCGCGGCCGGAGAACACGTCGAAGCTCGGGATCTGGAACGTCTCGGCGAACTCCGCCGTGCGGCTGTCATACGTGAAGTAGACCGACGGGACCCGGTTCGCGAGCGCCAGCAGGTTGCCGTGCAGCCGGTAGCCGAGTGCCAGGTCCATGCCCCGGAGGCATTGCTCGAACCGCGCGACGCTGTCGGAGTAGAACAGCTTGCTGCGGTAGATGGCCTCCAGCGGGTCGCCCTCGCCGCGGAGCCAGCCCTGTTGGCGCAGCGCCGCGAACCCCTCCTCGCGCTGCGCCGGGTTGCCCCAGAGGACCTTCTTCTCCTCGATCTCGCCCTGGGCCAGCACGTCCAGGTCGAACCGGGTCGAGAGGTCCAGGATCGTGTCGCGCTGCAGGTCGAGGTAGCGCTTCACGTCCACGGCGTAGTCGTGCCCGACCTCGCGGCGCAAGGTGAAGGCGACGCGGCGCACCTTGTCCAGTGGCGGCAGCTCGATGCGCAGGTTCGGGTCGTTGTTGCGGAACACCGTGGGGCAGCCGACGATGCGGACGTTGCGGATGCCTTCCTTCCACAGCACGTCCGCGGTGTAGTTGCCGCGGACGCCCAGCGACACCGAGCGCTCGGCGATCAGCGCCAGGACGCGCTTGGTGTCTGGCGTCAGCTCCAGCGCGCCGTTGGCGGGCGCCTGCGCGCCGATGCCCCACGCCACGATGGGGATGCGCAGCTTCGCGAGCACCGCGGGCGCGTTCTCCCAGTTCATGCCGGGATGCAGGTAGTTGGAGCCGCGCAGGAAGGCGAAGTCGTATTCCTCGTTGTAGCGGTCGATCATCGCGTCGGTGGGCGCGCGGATCTTGAGCGGTTCCAGCTTGGAAAAGCGCATCAGCTTCAACGAGCTGTCGAAGACGAAAGCGTCGCCGATGTTGTGGTAGTGCTCAGGATGCGTCGCGAAGGACTGGTCCGAGTACCAACGCACGCAATCGTGGTCATAGACTTCGCCCGAGGGGCTAATCACGAGGACTTTCTTCATCGCCGTCTCCTGGAGCGGGGACCTGAGCTTGGCCTAGTAAGGGAGAAGAAACCGTTAAGCCGGGAGCAGCGCGCGCTCCGGCTGGCCGGACCGCACCCGGCGCGCATCGAGCACGTCGCCGTACAGGGCGAGGTGCTCGCCCGCGAAGGCGGTCAGGTCGGGCGGCCGGGGCGCTTGCTCGCTCAGCCGGGTCCACAGCC
>JBBSIT010000268.1:0-6183 GCA_038231995.1 Acetobacterales bacterium
TCGGTCGCCCTCAACATCCTGCGCGCCAAGGACGTCCAGAACGTCAGCCTCGCGCTCTACACCAACGCCGTCAGCTTCGACCAGCTGCTCGCCCTCGGCACGGCGTAATCAGAACTGAATGGCCCTGATCGCTTACAAGGGTGATAAGAAGATAGTTATTGAAGTAATGTCGAAGTTACCTCACAGCAAAAGTAAAGTCCGGCGACTTCGTGATATCTTTGCAGAGCACCCCGAATGGGAAGTCCGGCTGATCTATGCTTCGCCTCGGGATCTCGAGAAAGATGTGCCGCCGTTGTCTAGGGGAATCATTGAGGAGCACCTGCAACGGATCGAGACTTCGCTTGAGAGCATCGGGGCAACGGCGGCGCTCCTCATGGCTTGGGCAGCGTTCGAGGCGGCCGCGCGGCGACTGACCCCTGCCGCTTTAGCGCGACCGCAGAACCCTGCCCGACTCGTCGAGGCCATGGCGTCCGAAGGCTACGTTACGCCCGACGAGGCCGACGTGCTCCGCCATGTGGGCCGTGCTCGGAACGAGGTCGCCCACGGACGGCTGGACCTGCCGGTGAGTCGCGAGCAGGTGGAGAGCCTGATCGCCATCACGCGCACCGTCTTGAGGCTTGACGCCAAAAGCTGCTTTGACTGAAGCGGGTTGTGCCGGCACGTCGGTGCTCACGATGCCAAAGGCCGGGCGTCGCGGAGCGCGAGGCTGAGGCGAGGGCGGCCGGCTGATTGTCATCACGCCCTTGTCTCCGATTACAGGGCCGGCTATGCCGCCGTGACCGCTGTTCCCGTTGCGCCCACGCGGAACCTCGACCCACCCGGCGTGGTTGGGGCACCGGACCCAGCAGGAAGCCGCCATGCCCGACGTGACCCGACGCGCCCTCGCCACCGCCGCCGGCCTGATCGGCGCCGGGTTCGCCACTGCGTCCGCGCAGCAGGTGCAGCCGCCGGACCTCGGGGGCAGAGCGGTGGACGGCAAGGTCGAGCTGCCGCCGCTCTCGGCGCCGACCGAGGTGCAGAGCCCGACCCCGAACCGCGACCCGGTGGCGAAGCGCCTCGGCGTCGCCGTGGTCGGCATCGGCGCGCTCACGATGGAGCAGATCATGCCCGCCTTCGGCGCGGCCAAGCATGTCCGCGTCACGGCGCTCGTCAGCGGCGATCCGGCCAAGGCGCGCGCCGTCGCAGCCCAGCACGGCATCCCTGAGACGCATCTGTACGACTATGCCGGCTTCGATCGGCTGCGCGACAACCCCGACGTCGATATCGTCTACGTCGTGCTGCCGAACGACATGCACATGGAATACACCTTGCGCGCCGCGCAGGCCGGCAAGCACGTGCTGTGCGAGAAGCCGATGGCCACCAGCGTGGCGGACGCGCAGCGCATGGTGGATGGCTACCGCGACGCCGGCCGGCGCCTGATGATCGCCTATCGCCTGCAATACGAGCCGCATCACCGGGCGATGATCCGCATGGCGCGGTCCGGCGAGCACGGCCCCGTCCGGCTGATCGAGGCGGTGAACGGCCAGAAACAGGCGCCGAACCAGCAATGGCGCCACAGCCTCAAGCAAGCCGGCGGCGGCTCGCTGCCCGATGTCGGCATCTACTGCCTGAACGCCGCGCGCTACGTCACGGGCGAGGAACCGGTCGAGATCACCGCGCAGCTCACCCCGCCCAAGGACGATCCGCGCTTCCGCGAGATCGAGGATATCTGCGCCTTCACTCTCCGCTTCCCCTCCGGCGTCATCGCGACGTGCAGCTCCGGCTACAGCTTCCATAAGAGCGCGCAGATGCGGGTCATGATGCCCGAGGCCTGGGTCGAGATGGACCCGGCGTTCACCTACCAGGGCTTGACGATGCACATCGGGCGCAAGGCCGGGCAGCGAACGCCGTCGAGCAGCGCCGAATCAACGAGCGCAACCAGTTCGCGACCGAGATGGACCACTTCGCCGAGGCGATCCGCGCCGGCCGCGAGCCGCATACGCCCGGCACGGAAGGGCTGCAGGACCAGACGCTCATCGAGGCGATCTATCGCGCGGCCGAGGGCGGCAGCGCCGTGAAGCTCGCGGCGGTGCAGGGCCTCGACACCACGCGCGGCCCGGCGCCGCAGGACGAGGCGTAGCGCCGGCGATGGACCTGCTGGTCAACATCGACGTCCCCGACCTCGACCGTGCCGCCAAGTTCTACACGAGGCGTTCGGTTAGGCCGTGACCCGGCGTTTCGGCACTGGCGCCGCGGAGCTGAGCGGATGGCCCGTGCGCCTCTACCTATTGCAACAGCCCGAGGGCTCGCAGGGCGCCGGCGCCGACCTCCGCCGCTACGAGCGCCACTGGACGGCGGTTCATCTCGACGTGGTGGTGGACGACATCGAGGCGGTGCTGACCCGCAGCGTGGCGGCGGGCGCGCAGGCCGAGACGGGCATCCGGACCGCGCCCTACGGCCGCATCGTGATGCTGGCCGACCCGTTCGGCCACGGACTCTGCCTGATCGAGTTCACCGGGCGCGGCTACGACGAGATCGCTTCGGAGCAGGGCTGACGCGGTCTCCGGATCGGCGTATCCCGCAGCCATGGACATAGTTTCACCCACGGACGCGCCTGCGTCCAAGGCGGTGCCCACCTACTCGCACCAGCAGATCGTCCGGGTCATCACCGGCATCATGCTGTGCATCCTGCTGGCAGCCTTGGATCAGACCGTGGTGATCCCGGCGGTGCCGGCCATCGCGGGGGATCTGAACGCGTTCAGCCACCTCGCCTGGATCGTGTCGGCCTACCTGCTGACCAGCACGGCCGCGACGCCGATCCTGGGCAAGCTGTCCGACATATACGGGCGGCGGACGCTGCTGCTGCCGTCGCTGGCCCTGTTCATCGTGGCGAGCGCCCTGTGTGCGCTGTCGCGGACCCTGCCGGAGCTGATCGCGGCGCGGGCGCTGCAGGGCCTGGGCGGCGCCGGGCTGATGGCGATGTCGCAGGCCGCGGTGGCCGACGTGGTCTCGCCGCGCGAGCGCGGACGCTACCAGGGCTACCTGGCCTCCATGTGGGGCATCGCCTCCATCGCCGGGCCGATTGTGGGCGGCTACGTCACGGACCACCTGTCCTGGCGTTGGGTGTTCTGGATCAACCTGCCGGTGGGTCTCGCCGCGATGTGGCTGTGCAGCCGGGCGCTGCGCATCCTGCCGGCGCAGCGGCAGCAGGCGCGCATCGACTGGCTCGGCGCGGCCCTGCTGGTCGGCGGCGTGACCGCGTGGCTGCTGGTGCTGAGCTGGGGCGGGGTCGATTACCCCTGGGTGTCCCTCCCGGTGCTCGGCCTCGGGCTGGCCGGCCTGGTGCTGCTGGCTGTGCTGGGCTGGTGGGAGCGCCGAGCGGCGGACGCGATCCTGCCGCCGCGGCTGTTCCGCAACGCGGTGTTCCTGCGCGGGGTCACGGTTGCGTTCTTCACCTCGCTCGGCATGTTCGGCGCGACGTTCCTGTTGCCGCTGTATTTCCAGTTGGTGCTCGGCGCCGACGCGTCCCGTTCGGGCCTCCTGGTCATGCCGTTCCTCGCGGCCACGACCGCGGGGGCGATGATCGGCGGACAGGCCGCGCGCCGGATCGGACGGACCAAGGCGATCGTGCTCACCGGGCTCGTCGCCTGCGCCGTCGGCTTCGGGCTCGTCGGCCTGCTGCGACCCGGCGCGCCCATCGTGCTCCTGCTGGCCTGCACCGTGCTGCTCGGCGTGGGCCTGGGCGCCACGCTGCCGAGCGTGCTGGTGCAGGTGCAGAACGCGGCCGAGCGGCACGACGTCGGTGCTGCCACCGGGTCGCTGCTGTTCCTGCGCTCGATGGGCGGCGCGTTCGGCAGCACGGTGGTGGGCAGCCTGCTGGCGGCCCGGTTCGCCGCCGGGTTGCGGGATGCCGGGGTGGAGGCCGCGGTCGATCTTGGGGCATTGCGCCAGGGGTCGGACGCATTGGCCGCACTTGGGCCAGTAATCGCTGGGCAGGCGCACGGCGCGCTGTTCAGCGCGTTCCAACTGAGTTTCTGGGCCTGCGGGGCGCTGATCCTCCTCGCCGCCGCGGTCGCGGCCGGCGCGAGGGACCTTGCCCTGCGCTCGGCGGACCTGCCGAGGGATGTGGGCCATTAAAGCGGTTTCGGATCAACCGGCGACACTCTCGTCGCCGGTTGATCCGAGTAACCGCGTGAGACAAAGCACTAGTTGACATACCCCCGTGTCCAGCTTGCATATCCCGCCATGCGCCTCCGTACGATCGTCCTCGCCGCACTCCTGCTTCTGCCCGGTCTCGCGCGGGCGGCGGATGCCTGGTTCACGACCAGCGACGGGGTGCAGCTCCACGTCATCGAGGCCGGGCCGGCGAGTGCGCCGACGATCCTGTTCGTGCCGGGCTGGACCATGCCCGCCTGGATCTGGCAGCGCCAGATCGACGCGTTCTCCCGCGCCTACCACGTCATCGCGCTGGACCCGCGCGGCCAGGGCGAGAGCGAGATCGCCGAGGACGGCTACGACTACAGGCGCCGGGGCGAGGACATCGCGGACCTGATCGCCCGGCTCGGGCCGCGCCCGGTGCTGCTGGTCGGCTGGTCGCTCGGCGTGCTGGACAGCCTGGCCTACGTGCAAGCGCACGGGGACAACCGGCTGTCCGGCCTGGTGCTGGTGGACAATTCGGTCGGCGAGGAACCGGCGCCGGTCCCGTCCCGCCTGCCGCGCGGCCGGGGTCCGCGGCTGGAGCGGGAGGCCGCCATGCGCAACTTCGTCCGCTCCATGTTCCGCCAGCCCCCGAGCATGGCCTACCTGGAGCGCCTGACCGAGACGGCGCTGCGCACCCCGCCCGATGCGGCGGCGCGGTTGCTGGCCTACCCCGTGCCGCGATCCTACTGGCGCGAGGCGGTCTATTCCGTGCGCCGGCCCGTGCTCTACGTCGTCACGTCCCGGCTGGCCGGGCAGGCCGCCAACCTCGGCGCCCAACACCCCACGGCGGAAACCGCGGTGTTCGAGGGCTCGGGCCACGCCTTCATCGTGGACGAGGCGCCGCGCTTCAACGCCTTGCTGGACGGGTTCATCCGCCGCCGGTTGGGCCGATGACGGACCAGCCCCGGCGCATGTCGCTGCTGCCGCTGTTCCTGATCTCCGGAGCGGCGGTGGGCTACGAGATCGCGCTCACGCGGTATTTCGCCGTCGCGAAGTGGTCCGAATACGGCTACTGGGTCATCTCGATCGTCATGGTCGGCTTCGCGCTGAGCGGCGTCAGCATGGCGCTCGTGCGGGACTGGGCGGTGCGGCGCAGCCCGGCGCTGCTGGCTACGCTGCCACCCCTGCTGATTCTGTCGGCCGCGCTCGGCTACTGGGCCACGACGGCCAACCCGTTCAACCCGCTGCAACTTCAGAACGCCTCGACGTTCCTGCCGCAGCTCGGCAACATCGCGCTCTACTACGCTGCATTGCTTCCGTTCTTCTTCCTGACCGGGTTCTACATCAGCCTGACATTCGTGCTGAACGAGGACCGGGTTGGCCAGGTCTATGGCTTCGACCTGACGGGCGCGGGGGCGGGCGCCGCCCTGGTGCTCGGGCTGATGACCGTGCTGCACCCGTTCCAGTTGGTGCCCGCGCTGCTCGTGGTCCTCGCCGCGAGCGCCTGGTTCGGCGCGCGACGGTGGCGCGTGGGCTTCGCCGCGCTCGCCGCCCTCGTGGCTGCGGAGGCCCTGCTGCTGCTCGACAACCGGGCGGAGTTCAACGACTTCAAGGCGATCTACGCGCCGCTTCACGTTCCGGACAGCCAACAGGCCGCCGAGGTCCGGTCGCCCCGCGGCATCTATACGCTGCTCGACGACTTCACGGAGCGGGTCGATACCGACGTGTCGAACAACGCCGGCATGCTCGGTGTGCCGGGTCCGCCGGGGTCGCTCGGGCTCTATCGCGACGGCAACCGCATCGCTGCCCTTCCCAAGCCCGGCGGCATCGACGTCTCCTACGGCCCGGCGGCGCTGGACGCGCTGCCCTATCTGCTGCAGCCCGGCGCCCGCGTGCTGCTGGCCGGCGCGTCCGGCGGCTTCCGTGTGCAGCAGGCGCTCGCACTCGGCGCCGCCGAGGTGGACGCGATCGAGCCGGACCCGGTGCTGCTCGCGGCCCTGCGGGACGGCTTAGGCTCCGCGCCCGCGCTGCCGCAGGACCCCCGCGTGCGGCTGCAGTCGAACA
>JBBSIT010000269.1:0-6181 GCA_038231995.1 Acetobacterales bacterium
ACTTCGGCGAGTGCGGCAAGCAGAGCAGCAAATGGCACAGGGCGACCTCACGAAGCGGGAAGGTCGCCTTCATACAGCCGCTACGTCACCCCGCCGCCGCTCACGCCCAGGCCGCTACGGCAGAACTGAATGGCCCTGGGACTGGATTGCCGACCGATCCGGAACTTTCTTGCTACGCCTTAAGAATACCGGAATGCCTGGCGAGTTTGATTTTCTTGTTAGGAAGCTGAATTAAAAAGATTATATCGTATTGGTTTGTCAAGCTACTTACTTCAAGCTTAAATGAGACATATTGTATCGCAACTGACACTTCTGAAGGGGGAACAGGCCCATGAGTTCCGCTGCCCTGGACGACAAGACGATCGAGGCGGCGCTCCGGAAGCCCCTCGTGCCGGACGAGAAAGGCGTGTTTCAGCTCGGCATCGTGCTGAACGGGACCGTGTCGGCAGGCGCCTGGACCGCGGGGGTCCTGGACTTCATGACGGAGGCGCTCGACCTCTGGGAAGCCAAGAAAGCCGAGGACCGCCAGCGCGGCGGCGTGCCGACCGTGCCGGACCACGAATTGCGCATCGGCGTGCTCGGCGGCACATCCGGCGGCGGGGTGTGCGCCGCCGTGTTCGCCCGCGCGGCGGGGTGGGCGTTCCCGCATGTCTCCAAGATTGACGACCCTCGGAACGCCCTCAACCCCTACTGGCGCGTCTGGGTCGATCAGCTCGACATCGCGCCGATGCTGCAGCTCGACGACGTGGACCGGCCCGGCGACGTGCCGGTCTCCTTGCTGTCGGGGGCGGCGATCGACGCGGGCGGCGACGTCATCCTACAATGGCCGGGAGCAGGCGGGACGCGGCGCCAGCGCCGATGGATCCCGGACCCGCTGCGCGTCATCGTCACCCTGACCAACCTGCGCGGCATCCCGTACCAGATCGAGTTCGCCCCGGACGGGGAAGGCCGCGACCAGTCCAGCTTCTACGTTGACCACGCCGACCACGCGGTGTTCGCGTTCCCATCCGGCAAGGCGGCGCCGGCCGGGCTGCGCGGCGATGAGCACGCCGTGCTCGACGACGCCGGGTGGCAGGAGTTCGCGGGCTACGTCAAGGCTACCGGCGCGTTCCCCGGCGGCTTTCCCGCACGCAGGCTGTTCCGCCCTGTCTCCGACTATCAATGGCGCGGCGTCCTGCTGCCTGGCGGGACGGGCGAGCCACCCAAGATCGTGCCGCGCAAGCCGGCCTGGGACGCGTTCGGCCCGGAGTTCGACCAGGGCGGCCTGTTCGAGTTCGAGTGCGTGGACGGCGGCGCGCTCAACAATCAGCCCGTCGAGCTGGTGCGCACGGCGCTGGCCGGGCTGGGCGGGAGGAACGAGCGGACCCCCGAGGCGGCGGACAAGGCCGTGCTGCTGCTCGATCCGTTCGCGGCCGTGCCGCGCTGCGAGGCGCCGGCGGCGACGCGGGACGTGTTCGGGGTGCTCGGCGGCCTGATCTCGGCCTGGACGGACCACGGCCGCCTCGCGACCTCGGACCTGTTGCTGGCGGTCCAGCCGGAGGTGTTCAGCCGGTTCCTGCTGACGGCCAGCAGCGACCGCGGCGGGGAGCGGCGCCACGGCGGCGCGGCGCTGGCGTCGTCCGGGCTCGGCGCGTTCCTGGGCTTCCTCAAGCGCGAGCTGCGCGCCCATGACTTCATGCTGGGCCGCGAGAACTGCCGCAACTTCCTGATGAACCAGCTCGTGCTGCACAAGAGCAATCCCGTGATGCGCGGGTTCGCCGCGCGGCATCCCGGGGTCGCGAGCGAGTTCCAGCCCGGCGGCCGCGGATCGGACTGGGTGTGCGTCGTCCCCGTGGCGGAGCATCTCCGCGCCGAGCAGCAGGTGCCGGCCTGGCCCAGCGGCGCGCTCGACCCGGCGACGCTCGAGAGCGGCATCGAGGCGCGGGCCGGCCAGGTGCTGCGCCGCCTGCTCGAATACCACCATCTCGACATCCCGCTGGACAAGCTGGTGATCGACTGGCTGTTTGCCCGCAAGCTGGCAGACGTCGCCGAGACGCAGATCCGCGGCGCCTTGACCGCAGCGGATTTAGCTAGAAAGGGCTGACCGGGGAGCGGAGCCACGCCAGCAGCGCCGAGAGCGTCAGCATCGACAACGCGGTGCTGACGACCACGGTGCCGGCGGACGCCCCGGCGCCCGTGTCGGTCCGCCGCGCCAGCAGGAATGCGTTGGCGCCGGTGGGCATCCCGGCCGTCAGCACCGCCACGGCCGTCGGCAGCGCACCGAAGCCGAACAGCCGTGCTAACCCCCACACGAGCGCCGGCAGCAGCAGCAGCTTGAGAACCGTAGCGAACCCGGCCTCCCGCAGCGCACCGCGAACAGCGAAACCCGGCAGGCTCGCGCCGAGGCAGAACAGGGCGAGCGGCGGCGCGGCCCCGCCCACGAGCGCCAGGAGCCGGTGCAGCGGCACGGGAACGGACAGGCCGAGCAGCCGCCAGGCGATGGCGAGCAGGATCGACAGGATGACCGGGTTGCGCACCACGCCGGGCAACGTGCGGCGCAGCGTGCGCAGTGGGTTGGCGGCGCCGTGGCCGCCCGCCTCGATCAGCAGGGACGCGAGCGGCAACAGCAGCACGGAGTGCAGCATGATGATCGGCATCAGGACCGCGAGGCCCTGCGCGCCGAACGCCGCCGACACGATCGGTATCCCCAGCATGACGGTGTTGCCGTACGCGGCGTTGAGCCCGGTCGCCGCGGCCTGGGCCAGGCCCAGGCCGAGCAGCCCGGCCGCAAAGGCGACGGCGAGCGCGAACACCACGAGGCAGCCCGCGAAGTACGCGGCCGCGAGGTCCAGCCCGTGCAGCGTGTCGGCCTCGGCCACGGCGGAGAACAGCAGCGCGGGGATGCCGGCGTAGAACGTCACGTCGTTCAGCCCGCGCAGCCCGCCCGCGTCCACCAGGCGCCAATGCTGGGCGGCGGCGCCCAGCAGGATCAGGGCGAAGACGGGTGCGACGATGCCGGCGAGATCGTTCACGCCGGGTCGGCGCGGGTCAGAACACGGGCAAGTTGGGGAGCGGCGCGCCGAACCACTTCTGATGCAGCGCGTCCAGCTCGCCGTTGTTCTTGACGTAGTACACGAACGTGTTGACCCACTGGTGCAGGTTCCACTGGTCCGCCCGCATCGTGATTCCGTTGGGCTGACGCAGCAGCACGAACTTCTTCTCGATCGGCGCCCCCGGGTTCTGCTTCATGACGGCATCGAAGGTGATGCCCGTCTCGGCCATGGCGTCGATCTGCCCGGTGAGCAGCGCCTGGTAAGTGCTGGGCGTATCGTCGAACCGCATCATCCGCGCGTTGCTGCCGAGCGCGCCCGTTAGGAGCACGTCCTGCACCGTGCCGCGCGGCACGCCCACCCGCAGGCCGCGCAGGTCCTGGATTCCGCTGATTTCCTTGCCCTTGGGACCGTACACCGTGTTCTCGATGGCGCTGTAGGGGATGCTAAACATCACCTGCTTGGCGCGCTCCGGCGTGATTCCGAACGTGCCTACGATGAGATCCACTTTGTTGGTCACTAGGAACGGGATGCGGTTGGGCCCGGTGAGCTGCACCAGGTTGACCTTCACGCCGAGATACTTGCCCAGCAGCCGCGCCACCTCGATGTCGTAGCCGTCCGGCTCCTGCTTGTCGTTCAGCAGGCCGTAGGGCGGCAGGTCGATCAGCACGCCGATGTTGATGGTGCCGCGCCGGGTGATCTCATCGACCGTCTGCGCCCGCACGGTCCGCGAGCCCAGCGCGGCGCCCATTGTCAGCGCGAGCGTGGCCATGGCGAGGTAAGTCAAGATACGCTTCATGGAAATCAGCTCCCTCATCGTTGGTAGGCGGCGCTCAGCCGCCGTTCGAGCCGGCGGCTGGCCACCGTTAGCGGGTAGCAGAGCAGGAAGTAGATCACCGCGACAGTCCCGAAGATGACGAAAGGCCGGAACGTCGAGTTGTTCAGCAATTGTCCCGCCCGGGTCAGCTCGACGAAGCCGATGATGGCCGCCAGCGACGTGCTCTTGACCAGGTTGACCAGGAACCCGACCGTCGGCGCCGTCGCCACCCGCAGCGCTTGCGGCAGCACGACGCGCAACATCCGCGCGCCGTAACGCAGGCCGAGCGCGCGGGCGGCCTCCACCTGGCCGGCCGGCACCGCCTCGATCGATCCGCGCCAGATCTCGCCCAAGAAGGCCCCCGCGTTGAGGCTGAGCCCCAGCGTCGCCGCGGCGAGCGGCGGCAGGCTGAGCCCCAGCATCTCACCGCCGAAGAATACCAGGAACAACTGCAGCAGCAGCGGCGTCCCCTGGAACACCCGGATATAGCCGATGGCGAACCAGCGCATCGGACGCGACTGCGAGACGCGCATCAGGGCGATAGCCGCGCCGATCAGCCCGCCGCCGGCGAACGCCATGAGCGACAGCAGCACCGTCCAGCGCGCGGCCTCCGGTAGAAAGAGCAGGTCGTTCCAGGTGAGCGCGCGCATCTACCGGCTGGCCGGCCGCGCGAAGGCGAAACGCTCGACAGCGGCGAACGCGCCGCTGAACAGCATGGACAAGGCGAAGTAGATGCCCATCGCCACGAAGTAGGACTCGAAGCTGCGGAAGGTCCGGCTCTGCACGTTCTGCGCCACAGCGGTCAGCTCGTCCGCCGAGATCACCGACACGATGGACGAGTTCAGCATCAGCAGGATGAACTGGCTGCCGAGCGGCGGCACCACCACGCGCAGCGCCTGTGGCAGCACGATCAGCCGGAACGCCTGCAGCCGATGCAGCCCGAGCGCGCGGGCCGCCTCGATCTGGCCGCCGCCGATGCTCTCGATCCCTGCCCGCACGATCTCGATGCTGTAGGCGCTGCCGTTCAGCACCATCGCGAGCACGGCACAGACGTTCGCGTCGAGCCGCAGGCCGATCGCCGGCAGGCCGAAGTAGATCACGAACACCTGCACCAGGAACGGCGTGTTGCGGATGAACTCGACATAGGCGGCGACGATGGCCCGCAGCCAGCGCGGCCCGGAAGTGCGGGCCAGCGCGCCGAGCACTGCGATGATCAGGCTTAATACCATCGAGACCGCCGAGAGCCACAGCGTCAGCAGCGTTCCCCAGGCGAACTCGTCGCGTGCCGCCCAGATATCAGCGAAGTTGAAGGTATAGTTCATCTGCCCCCGTTCCGCCGGGCAGCTAACCAGTGCGCGTGCGATCCGTCAAAGGTCCGTGAGGCCGCCGACGAATGCGCCGAGGCCGGTCTGGCGCCGGGTCGCCAGCCGCGCCGCGTGCAACACGCTGCGCACGTCGGCGACCGCGCGGTCCAGCTCCCGGTTGACCACGGCGTGCTCGAACTCGGCCCAGTGCGACATCTCGGCATGCGCGGCGGCCATGCGCCGGGTGATCTCGGCCTCGCTGTCCGTGACCCGGCCGCGCAGCCGCGCCTCCAGCGCCGCCAGCGACGGCGGCAGCACGAACACGCCCACGACGTCCTCCGGCAGGGCGGCGCGGAGCTGCCGGTAGCCCTGCCAGTCGATGTCGAACACCACGTCGCGCCCGGCGGCCAGCGCCTGCTCGACCGGCAGGCGCGGCGTGCCGTAGCAGTGGCGGAACACGCGCGCCCATTCCAGCAGCTCGCCGGCCGCTGCCAGCGCCTCGAACTCGGCCTCGCCGCGGAAATGGTAGTGCACGCCGTCCTGCTCGCCGGGTCGGGGCAGGCGCGTCGTGACGCTGATGGACAGCGCCAGCTCAGGTTCGCTCGCGAGAAGCGCGCGGGTGATGGTGCTCTTGCCCGCGCCGGACGGGGCGGCCACCACCAGGCACACGCCCCGATGGGCGACGGGATCACTCAACGTTCTGCACCTGCTCGCGCATCTGCTCGATCACCGCCTTGAGCCGCAGCCCGGTGGCGGTCAGCGCCACCGAGGCCGACTTGGCGCACAGCGTATTGGTCTCGCGCACGAACTCCTGCACGAGGAAGTCGTAGCGACGGCCGACCGCCGTTCCTTCAGCCAGCAAGGCGCGGGCCGCGGCAAGGCGGCTCGCCAGGCGGTCCAGCTCCTCGCGCACGTCCGAACGGCTGGCGAGCAGCCCGACCTCCTGCGCGATGCGCTCCTCAGGCAGGCCGGGCTGGTCGCGCAGCAGGGCGGCGACGCTCTCCTTCATGCGGGCGCGCTGCTGGGCGGGC
>JBBSIT010000270.1:0-6180 GCA_038231995.1 Acetobacterales bacterium
CTGGGTTCGGGATCCGGGGACGGCGACAGGGAGAGCTTGACTCACGCCGCGAGTCCCGTGTCAAGCCGCTGTCCGATGGGTCCTACCTGGGCAGTTACTGCAAATCGTTGATTCTGGACGTTGTGTCTTAGCTGTGCGAGCCGCACTCGTCTGGGGCGCATTGGTTGCCCTCGTGCTCGGGGGCGCGTTTGCCAGCCGCCAGCCTATCGCGTTACAACGCCCAGCGGCCCAAGATATCAGCCCTAGCCGCGAGAATAAATACCACAGCGCCAACGAACATCAGCGCAATCCCACAATAACCTCTGTCCAACCAGCGCCATCCCGTGCTGCGCCACAATCCCTCAATCAGCGTGAGCGGGATGGCGGCGAACATGATGACTACCGATCCCAGGGCGACGGGCCAAAGATGACGGATTGGATGCAGGCGGCGTCGGTTGTCTCCACGTTGTTGGTTACTGGCGGGTTGCTTTTCGTCGGGGTAGCGCAACTCCGAAGTAACAAACTGCAAACCTCCATTGTGCTCGCCACTCAGCAAGCGATCCTTAACGTGAAGCAAATGCGGGCTTACGCGATCGTGCAGTATAACGAGCCCATCAGCTTTTTTGCAATTGTGCCAGAAATCGAAAACGTTGGCATCAGACCAACTATGAATTGCGTCGCTCGTACCTATTCCCGCGTCAGTGAAAGCAAGCTTGATGTTCAAGCATTTGACTTCGTAGGGATTGATCGGGATTTCAATGCTGTCGGAAGGCCGATTTACAAAAGATCTGGCCCGCGCTACTTCGGACCTAAATCGATCGTGGACGGCTATCGTGCAATCATTCCCACGAGCGAGCTTAGTGCTGCGCATCAAGACCACATGTTCGTCTACGTGTGGGGCTGGCTGGACTATGATGATGGATTCGATGGCACGCCTCGTCGTAGAACCGAGTTCGCTTACGAAGTGATCGTTCGTGGCGATCCGCTGCAAGGAGGAGACGCCTTTCGCTTCGTGATGCTGGAAAAGTAGCTGCTCAACCCGGGTAGGTGACGGGGTGCCCGCGTAGGGTTTGTTGGATAGCCTGGTAGGCGCCCACCCCGCGTCGTGCGGCGGTGCCGATGACGGAGCGCGCGCCGGCGAACAGGTCGGCACCCCAATCGGAGCGAAAGCCGCCCGTGACCTTGCGGTAGGTGGCCATGGGCCGCAACTCGCGTTCGGACCCGTTGTTGTCGGCGGGCAGTTCGGGATGATCGAGGAAGGTGAACAGGTACGAGCGGAGTTTGCCGTATCGCCTTCGCAGGCGCTGGCCGTCGCGGTGGGTGGGTGCGAGCGCCATGACGGCGTCGAGCGCACACTCGAGGCGCCGGCGGTATTCGCGCCGGGTGCTCGGGGCCAGGGTGCGGTGACGTCGCGCGAGCACGATAGCACGCAGTAGCAGCGCTTTCATGCACGGCGCGAACACCGCATCGCCGGCTTCGATGGCGTAGGCGCAGTCGCGTAGCTGGTGCGCCAAGCAGATCTGCCATTCGGCCGCATGGCCCTGCTGTGCGCTGTAGAGGTCAGACACCCAAAGCGCCGGCCGATGCCCGTCCAGCACCTCGGCCACCACGCCGGCGCCACGGCTGCTGCGGATGACATGGACCACCACCTCGTCGTTCTGGAACACCCAGTTCCAGCAGGTGCGGCCATCGATGCGCACGCTGGTCTCGTCCGAGCACACCACCCGGGCGCGGCGCAGCCGAGCGAGGATGCTGGCCACGTCGACGTCGAACAGCGGCTTGCCCCGGCGGAACGCGGCGTCGAGCGCACCCATCGCTGATGGCCAAGCCGAACAGCTCGCCCAATAGCCGGCTCAGCCGTTGGTAGCTGATCGCGTGCACGAAACGCAGATACATCGCCAGCGCCACGATGCTGACGCTGAACGGCGTGCCCGGCTCCAGACCCTCCGGCACCGGCGCCAGCGTCGTGCCACCACAGCACTGGCAGCGACCGGCGTAACGCTCCACCCGCGTCACCACAGGCGCAACCTGGGGCAGGTCAATCTTGTCGTAGCGCCCATGCAGCACCTGGTCCGCCTCGCCCAGCGCTGCCTGGCAATGCGTACACCGGACCGGCTTGGCGCTGACAACCTCATCGGGGGTCGCAGTCAGCGCCCGCCCGCCACCCACGCGCCCCACGCTGCCAGAGCGCGGCCCGCAGCGCTTGCCCTTCTCCGGTCGGTTGGGCTTCTTGCCTTTGGAGGGCGGCAGGCTGGAGTTGTTAGGCGTCTTCGGCGGCGCTCCAAGCCTTGCTTCCAGCTCCGCGACCCGCGCCGTCAGCGCCTGAACCTGCGCCCACAGCGCCCGGATCAGCGCGTCCTTCTCCTCGTGCGTCAGACAGCTGAGATCAGGAAGCTCGGTCATCCCAGCCTTGAATCCCGCCCGCCCGGGTCACGTCAAGCCGCTTCGCGCATGATCGCGCACGCGCCAGCTCACAGGGGGTGTTGAGCAGCTACCTGGAAAAGCATAACGGCGCAGACGAGGGCTGCTTTCGCTATCCGGCGACCTACACGGCAGGCTTGGCCGGTCAACTCGGAGCCATTCGTCCGGTTAAATTGCCTGCACCGCCACCATGACGAAACCATAAACATCACTTCTCAGCGCCTTTCCATTTGAGGCTGCAAGGTCGGGCTAGCTCGGCCCGCGTGGTGGCACGTACTCCATAATATCGGGATTTTAAGATCGTGTGCGCCGGGGCGGAACTCGTCGTCGGGCATCGGGCATCCTCATGCAGGACGCCACGCGTGGACTTTATGCCTATCGCGATGCAAGCTCCATCGCGCTACGCTCCCCCACGCGCCCTTCGCCCCAACCACCGCCGATACACCGGCCGCAGCAGGAACGGGCTCAGGAACAGCGGGAACTGGCACAGGCCGAAGAACAGCGCGATCCGCGGGTCCGCTGCCACCGGCAGCACCGCGAGATACAGCGCCATGTTGCGGTTGCCGCTCATCAGCCCGGCCGACGCCGCCTCCCGCGCCCCGAGCCCGGCGAAGGCCGCCACCGTTGCGAGGTTCAGGCCGTAATTGACGGCGAATGCCGCCGCGAGCGCCTGCACGACCCACGCCGGGTCGGCCGCCATGCGCGCGGGCAGGCCGTCCATGACGGCGAAGCCGTAGAACACGACGAGCCAGACGAGCAGCCCGTCCGTCGCGTCGCCCCACGCCGCAAGGCGCGCCGGTCCGGCCATCCGGCGCAGCGCCAGCGAGACCAGCATCGGCACCCCGACCACGAGGCCGAGCCGCCCCATGAAGGCGCCGGTCGAGATGCTGAGGTCCACGCCCATCAGCCACAGCGCCATCGGCGGCGCCGTGAGCGGCACGAGGAACGTGGTCGCGAGCGTGGCGACCAGCGACAGCTCGGCGTCGAGCCCCACCATGCGCGCGAAGGCGGGCGAGCTCGTCGCGGCGCAGCCCGTGGCGAAGATGACCACTCCGTCAGATATGCCGCGGTCGAGGCCGAGCGGCGCCACGACCATCCAGGCGAGCACGGGGCAGACGAGTAGCTGGAACGCCACGAGGGCGCCGACCCTCCAGGGCCGCCGCAGGTGCCCGAGCGCTGCCGGCAGGTCCACGCGCAGCAGCACCAGCGTCATCATCAGCAGCACGTTGGGTGTGATGAAGTCCCGGAACGCGGCCGCCAGGGGCGGGATCAGCACGCCGCCGAACACGCCCACCGCCAGCAGCACCGACCCCTGCCGGGCCGAGAGCACGAGGAAGCGCCGGATGAGCAGCACCGGGTTGGAGGGGTTCGCCACCTGTTCTATACGCCTCCGGTGAACATCACCCCTGCCGCATCATGACCGACTATCTCGCCCGCTTGAACCCCGAGCAGCGCGAGGCCGTGGAGGCCGTCGATGGCCCGGTGCTCGTGCTCGCCGGCGCCGGCACTGGCAAGACCCGCGTGCTGACCACCCGATTCGCGCATATCCTGCTGACCGGCCGCGCAGCACCTGGCCAGGTTCTGGCCGTCACCTTCACCAACAAAGCCGCGCGCGAGATGCGCGAGCGGGTGGGGGCACTGCTGGGCCGCCCGGCCGAGGGGCTGTGGCTCGGCACGTTCCACGCGCTCTGCGCCCGCATGCTGCGGCGGCACGCCGAGCTGGTCGGGCTGACCTCCGGCTTCACCATCCTCGACGGCGACGACCAGCTCCGCCTGCTCAAGCAGGTGATGGAGGCAGCCCACATCGACACGAAGCGCTGGGCGCCGCCGGCGCTGATGGGATTGATCCAGCGCTGGAAGGACCGCGGCCTGCCGCCCGAGCGGGTGACGGCAGCGGAGGAGGGCAACTTCGCCGGCGGTCGCGCGCGGGAGTTGTACGTCGCCTATCAGTCCCGCCTAAAGCAGCTCAACACCGCCGATTTCGGTGATCTTCTCCTCCATATGACGGAGATCCTGCGCGGGCATCCGGACGTGCTCGCCGACTACCACCGCCGGTTCCGCTACATCCTGGTGGACGAGTACCAGGATACCAACGTCGTGCAGTACCTGTGGCTGCGGCTGCTGGCGCAGCAGCACAAGAACATCTGCTGCGTGGGGGACGACGACCAGTCGATCTATAGCTGGCGCGGCGCCGAGGTGGAGAACATCCTGCGCTTCGAGAAGGACTTCCCCGGCGCGCGCATCGTGCGGCTGGAGAGCAACTACCGCTCGACCGCGCCCATCCTCGCCGCAGCCGCCGGGCTGATCGCGCAGAACGAGGGGCGCCTGGGCAAGACGCTGCGGCCCGGGCGCGACGACTCGGCCGGCGACAAGGTGAGCGTCGTCAGCCTGTGGGACAGCGACGAGGAGGCCCGCATGGTCGGCGAGCGGGTGGAGACCCTGCGCCGCGGCGGGCACGCGCTGGCCGAGATGGCGGTCCTGGTGCGCACCGGCGCGCAGACCCGCGCCTTCGAGGACCGGCTGCTCACCCTCGGCGTGCCCTACCGCATCGTCGGCGGCCTGCGGTTCTACGAGCGCGCCGAGATCCGCGATGCCGTGGCCTACATGCGCGTGCTGCACCAGCCGGCCGACGACCTCGCCTTTGAGCGCATCGTGAACCTGCCCCGGCGCGGCGTTGGCGACGTGGCGCTCCGGGCCATGCACGCGAGCGCGCGCGAGACGGACGTGCCGTTGGCGCTGGCAGCCGAGCGGCTGGTGGCCAATGGTGGGCTCAAGGGCAAGCTGCGCGAGGCATTGGCGGAGCTGTTCCGCGGCTTCGCCCGCTGGCGCGAGATGCTGCCGCGGGAGGGGCACGTGCTCACGGCGGTGACCATGCTGGACGAGTGCGGCTACACCGGCATGTGGAAGGCCGACAAGTCGCCGGACGCGCCGGGCCGGCTGGAGAACCTCAAGGAGCTCGTGCGCGCGCTGGCCGATTTCGAGAGCCTCGCCGGTTTCCTCGACCACGTGTCGCTCGTGATGGAGAACGAGGAGAACGCCGAGGGCGACCGCATCAGCCTGATGACCCTGCATGCCGCCAAGGGGCTGGAGTTCGACACCGTGGTCCTGCCCGGCTGGGAGGAGGGGCTGGTCCCCAGCCAGCGCACCCTGGACGAGGGCGGCGCCAAGGGCCTGGAGGAGGAGCGCCGGCTCGCCTATGTCGGCCTGACGCGCGCGCGCAAGCGGGCGATCGTGTCCTATGCGGCCAACCGCCGCATCTACGCGACTTGGCAGAGCAGCATCCCCAGCCGCTTCGTGGACGAGCTGCCCGACGCGCACGTGGAGCGCGCTGGGTCGATCGCGATGCAGCGCGAGGCGCGGATGGTCCAGGCGCCCAGCGTGTTCACCGGCGGCCCGCTCAGCGCCCGGCGCCCTGCGGTGAGGACGATCGAGGCCTGGGAGCAGCCTGGCCGGGCCGCGCGCGCCGACGCCATAGCTGTCGGCAGCCGCGTGTTCCATCAGAAGTTTGGCTACGGCACCGTGACCGCCACGGACGAAGACCGGCTCGACATCGTGTTCGACACGTCCGGCCAGAAGCGGGTGCTGGACCGGTTCGTGGAGAAGGCATGACCAAAGAATCGTAACTGCCCAGGGTGTCGCGGAAAGCTCAAGTGATCCGCAGTTCGGCGACCAGGTTGTCGGGTTGGCCTGTCAGGGCGGCCAGCAAATCCCAGCCCTGTTTTCTTGCGGTTGAGATCAGCGTGCGGAGGACGGCGAACTCCTCGGCCCCCTCCGTCGAGC
>JBBSIT010000271.1:0-6178 GCA_038231995.1 Acetobacterales bacterium
CGGGGTTACGCACCTGCTCGGCGCGGCCTATCGGGATCGCTGAGCGTGGGCACGAGCCTCCTCCGGATAGCGATGCGGCTGGGGCTGCTGTGCGGCGCCTTCGCGCTCGGCGCTTTCCTCCAGGCGCGCGGCCTGTTGCCGGCCATGGCGCAGTACTGGGGCGACGTCGTCTATCTCTCCCGCCAGCACATGGCGCTGGTCGCGGTCTCCGCCGCCCTCGCCGTCGCCGTGGGCATCCCGCTCGGCGTCCTGCTGACCCGGCCAGGACTACGCCGCCTGGCCGGCCCGGCCATGCAGATCGCCGGGCTCGGCACCACGATCCCGACGCTCGCGATCCTGGCGCTCGCGATGACGGTGCTCGGCCTCGGCACGCCACCGGCCGTGTTCGGCCTCGCCGTGCTGACCCTGCTGCCGATCCTGCTCAACACGGTCGCCGGCATCCGCGAGGTGCCCACACCCTTGAAGGAGGCGGCGCGCGGCATGGGCATGACGGGCTGGCAAACCCTGGTGGGCGTCGAGCTGCCGAACGCGGCGCTCGTCATCCTGGCCGGCGTGCGCACCGCGCTCGCGATCAACGTGGGCACCGTGCCGCTCGCCTTCCTCATCGGCGGCGGCGGCCTGGGCGAGCTGATCTTCACCGGCATCGACCTGATGGAGCCCTCGATGCTGCTGGCCGGGGCGCTCGCGACCGCGGCGCTCGCGGTGCTGGTGGACCTGCTCGCCTCCGCCGCCCAATACTGGCTCATTCCCCGCGGGGTGAACCCGTTCCGATGACCCGCTTCACCGCCTACGATGGAGAACGCCCCATGCTTCGAAGGACATTGCTCACGGCACTCGCGGCTGCCGCCTGCACCGCCGGCGCCGCGTCGGCCCAGAAAGCCGGCCAACCGATCGTCGTCGGCGGCAAGAACTTCACGGAGCAGTTGCTGATCGCCGCCATCACCGGCCAGTACCTGACCGCCAAGGGCTTCAACGTGGACCTGCGCACCGGGCTCGGCACCGCGGCGCTGCGCCAGGCGCAGGAGGCCGGCCAGGTGGCCCTCAATTGGGAGTACACCGGCACCTCGCTCATCACGTTCAACAAGGTGACGGACAAGCTCGACGCCGCCGCTACCTACGCCCGCGTGCGCGAGCTGGACGCCGCCAAGGGCCTGGTCTGGCTCAACCCCTCGCGCGCGAACAACACCTACGCCCTGGCCATGCGCAAGGCCGACGCGGCCGCGAAGGGGATCGTCACGCTCTCGGACCTGGCGGCGAAGGAGAATGCGGGAGCTGCGATGAAGTTCGGCTGCAACGCCGAGTTCTACGCGCGGCCCGACGGGCTGGCCCCGTTGCAGCAGGCGTACGGCTTCCAGTTCGGCCGGGAGAACGTGGTGCGGATGGACACCGGCCTCGTCTACCAGGCTCTGCGCGACAGCCAGGTGGAGGTCGGCCTCGTGTTCGCCACCGACGGCCGCATCCCCGCCTTCAACTTCGTGGTGCTGCGCGATGACAAGGGCTTCTTCCCAACCTACGCCATGACGCCGGTGATCCGGAAAGCCATGCTGGACGCGAACCCGAAGCTCGCCGACCTGCTCAACGCCCTGTCCGCCAAGCTCGATGACCAGGTGATGGCCCGGCTGAACGCCTCCGTGGACGTGGACAAGAAGACCCCGGAGCAGGTCGCCGCCGAGTTCCTGAAGGCGGAGGGCCTCGTCTGAGCCTGCGATGCCCGGCGATACCTTGCGCGTGGCGGCGGCGCAGCTCGCCTGCCGCGACGACGACCTCGACGCCAACCTCGCGGCCCATCTCGGGCGCATCGAGGAGGCGCGGGCGGCCGGCGTGGACCTGCTGCTGTTCCCGGAGCTGTCGCTGACCGGCTACGCCGGCGCCGTCGCCGCCTGGCAGGCCGGCCGGCTGCCCGGCGAGCCGGCGCTACGGCGATTGGCCGAGGCCGCCGGGCCGATGGCGGTCGCGGTCGGGCTGCCGGAGGAGGGTGGGACCGGGCTGCTCCACAACACCCAGCTCGTGCTGCAGGCCGGCGCCGTGATCCACCGGCACCGCAAGCTCAACCTCCCCACCTACGGCGGGCTGGAGGAGGGCAAGCACTTCACGCCGGGCTGCGTGGTGGAGCCGTTCCGCCTGGGCGCCTGGAGCGTCGCCGTGCTGATCTGCGCGGACACCTGGAACCCAGCCCTCCCCTGGCTCGCCGCCCTGGCGGGGGCGGATGTGCTGCTGGCGCCCGTGGCCTCGGCCGTCGGCGCGGTCGGCGCGGGGTTCGACAGCGAGGCTGGCTGGGACGTGAACCTGCGGCATACGGCGATGACCTACGGGCTGCCGGTCATCATGGCGAACCACGCGGGCGACGGCGCCGCCAGGTCGTTCTGGGGCGGCTCGCGCATCCTGGGTGCGCAGGGCGAGGTGTTGGCCCGCGCCGGCGGTGGCGCGAGCATCATCAAGGCCGGGCTGGACCGGGCGGCCATCCGCGCCGCGCGCCGCCTGCTCCCGACCCGACGCGATGCAGCGCCGCACCTGGTCGCCCGCGAGCTGGAGCGGAGATTGCGCATGGTGGAGCAGGAGGCGGCCGCTTCGGGCGGCCGGGGCGAGCAGGGCCACTGACGATCGGCGCCGTCGGAGGCCCGCCTATCCTGTTGCCCTACTCCTTTGCCCGCGCTCATCTCGACACACGGCGAGAGCAGGACGAGCAGGGGTGTGGACGCATGCAGACGGACGCTGAGAGGGCCTATCGACCCCTGGACGACGGGGGCCTGAGGGAGTTCCTGGGCGGCGTCACGGCCGTGAGCGGGTTGCTCGGCGCGAGCCCCGCCGCTTGGCAGGTGCGCGAGGTCGGGGACGGCAACTTGAACCTCGTCTTCATCGTGGAGGGCGAGGCCGGCCGCGCCGTGGTGGTCAAGCAGGCGCTGCCCTATGTCCGGCTCGTCGGCGAGTCGTGGCCCCTGCCGCTCGAGCGCTCCCATTTCGAGCACATGGCGCTCGTGGAGCAGGCCGCCCACGTCCCGCACCTCGTGCCGGCCGTCCACTAATACGACCGGGACATGGCGCTCATCGTGATGGATTACCTGCAGCCGCACATCATCATGCGCAAGGGCCTGATACGGGGGACCGAGTACCCGCGCTTCGCCCAGGACATCGCGGAGTTCCTGGCCCAAACGTTGTTCGCCACCTCGGCGCTCGGCGCGCCCGCTGCCGAGCACAAGCGGCGCGTGGCCGCCTTCGCCCCCGACGTCGCGCTGTGCCGCATCACCGAGGACCTGGTGTTCACCGACCCCTACCGTGACGCGAAGCTGAACCGGTGGACCCGGCCCTTCCTCGACGACATGGCGGAGGCGTTCCGGCGTGACGGCCCGCTAAAGCGCGCCGCGCAGGAGCGGAAATATCAGTTCGTCACCCGCGCCGAGGCCCTGATCCACGGCGACCTGCACACCGGCTCGATCATGGTGACGCCCGCGAGCACCAAGGTGATCGACCCCGAGTTCGCCTTCGTCGGCCCGATGGGCTTCGACGTCGGCGCGGTGCTCGGCAACCTGCTGCTCGCCTTCTTCGCGCAGAGCGGCCACGAGGCGGCGCCCGGCGCGCGCGACCGGTACCGCGCCTGGGTCCTGGATACGATCGCAGAGGTGTGGCGCTGCTTCGAGGCGCGCTTCCTCGATCTGTGGCGGATGGGCGGGGGCGAGGTCCTCTCGCCGTCGCTGTTCGACGCGCCGGAGGACCGGGCCGTGCTGGCCTTGAGCCAGGCCCGGTTCATGCGCGGCCTGTTCGAGGACGCCGCCGCCTTCGCGGGCTGCAAGATGATCCGGCGCATCCTCGGCCTCGCCCATGTCGAGGACCTGGAGTCGATCGCCGACCCGGCGCGCCGGGCCGTCAGCGAGCGGCGGGCTCCCGTCCTCGCGCGCGAACTCGCTCCTGGCGCCGGCACGCTTCTCCGGCATCGGCGACATCATGCAGGCCGCCCGGACGATCGAGGCCGAGATCGGGTGACGGGAGGCGAAAGCTGCCCGCGTCAGCGCGTCGGCACCCAGACCTCGATCGTGCCCGGTGACGGCCTCGGGCGGAAGCTGCCGAAATCCTTGACCGCCCACCCAGGCCCGGGGCCGCGCAGCGCGCCGGCCAGCTCTCGCGCCCGTGCCTCGTCCTCCGGATGGAAGAAGCGGATCACCGGCGCGGACGGCGTGTCCGCCACCACGCGCGTCTGCACCCGAGCGGCGAGCGGGGCGGCCGCGGCGGCCAGGCGGTTGGCCGCAGCCTCGCCGGCCTCCGATCCCTCGCGGTAGTGGATAACGACGCGGCCGCCCGATGGCGACGACACGGCCGGGGATGCCGCGCTGCGGGATCGCCAGGACAGGAACTGCTCGAACAGGGCACTCCGCTGCGCGTCGGTCAGACTATTGGCGCCGCGGCCTGAGGCGCTCAGGAAACGATCGAACTCCGATCGCAGACGGGCCTGCTGCGTTTCCGCACGAGCTGCCGGCGGCGGTGCAGGGGGCGCCTGCGGCACTGGAAGTTGAGCCTGCGGCGCTGGAGGTCCGGCCTGCGGCGTTGGTGGCCGCGCCGGTGTGACGACCTGCGGCAGCCCGGCAGCCGGCGGCTCCGGTGCCGCCACCGCCGGCGGTATGGGTGGCGCGGGCTGCGGCGCAACGGCCGGCGCCTCCGCAGGCACGCCCGAAGGCGCCGGCGTTACCCGCTGCGGTGCCGCACGGTAGAACAGGCCCCCCGGAGCCAGCACGGCGGCGGTCGCGAGGGCGAAGGTAGCGAACAGCCCCACGGCGCCCGCGATCCACCATCCCCGGCTGGATCGCGTCGCCGCGATCCGCGGCTCGGCCGCTGGGACTGGCGCGACCGACGCAGGCACCGCCGCGGCGGCCGGGCCGGTCCCATGCTCGGTCAGCGCGCGGCGGAGCGGCGCGAGCCCAGCGCCGTCCAGCAACGCCCAGAACTCGGGCTTGCCGACGAACAGGACCTGCACGGACCCGGGTGCGCTCGCGAGCCGCTGCAACGAGAGCAACGCGGCCGGCTCCAGCGTCTCGGCCCGCTCGATCACCAGGACGACGCGGCCCTGAGCGCCCCGGCGCTCCTCCAGCAACTGGGCAAGACGCGTCTCGTCATCCCCGTCGGCGTCCTCCCCGTCCTCGTCCAGGTCGATCTGGACCAGCATGCGCTGCAGGGTCAGGGGCGAGTTGAGCGGGTTGCCGACCCGCACCGCCGCGACGCCCGCTTCCGCCATCGCAGCGGTCGCGGCCTCCAACCCGGCAACCCGGCTCGCCGCATCCGCCGCGATGATCGCAGCGCATCGCGACCTCCCCGGCATGTCCGCCACCGCGGGCGACCCGGCATTTCGGTGCCTCGGGCGCACCGCCTCGATATAGGAGCCATCCATGGCCTATCTCGCTTCCTGATGCCTCTGCTGCGCCTCGAACCGTTGGAACAGTTCCTCTTTCTGCGCATCGGTCAACCCGGTCGCGTCCGCAGCTCGAAGCGTCCGCGGCGCGACCGTCCGTGGCGCGAGGCTGACGGGGCGCGCAACCTCGGGCCGGGGCTGGAGCGGCGGCCACTCCGGCGCAGCCCTCACCTGGTAGGGCGGAGGGGCCACGCATCCCCACAGTAGCGCCGCGCCGATGAGGATGAGCATCAGCGGCCCGGGTCGGAGCGTCTCCATGATTGGCTCACCTCGTTGCCCGCACCGCCGGGCAGGCTGGCCGCGCGCAACGCGCAGCGTCGATCGAATTCTACGTGCCGGCGCCGGCCTGGTTGCAGCCCGGGTCCCATTGCCGTTCCGCACCATGATACCTAGGCCGCCACGGCCTGCGTGCCGGCGAGCCTAGCGAACGCCCCTCCCCGGGCCAGGAGCTCGTCGTACGTCCCGCGCTCGGCCACGCGGCCGCCCTCCAGCACGAGGATCTGGTCCGCGTCGCGGATGGTGGAGAAGCGATGGGCGATCACCAGCGTGGTGCGGCCGCGCATGAGGCTGCGCAGCGCCTCGACCACCAGCCGCTCCGTGGCGCCGTCGAGCGCGCTGGTGGCCTCGTCCAGCACCAGCACCCGCGGGTCGCGCAGGAAGGCCCGCGCGATGGCCAGGCGCTGCCGCTGCCCGCCGGACAGCGCGGCGCCGCGCTCGCCGACCACCGTGTCGTAGCCCATCGGCAGGCGCTGGATGAAGTCGTGCGCCTGGGCGAGCCGGCAG
>JBBSIT010000272.1:0-6134 GCA_038231995.1 Acetobacterales bacterium
ATACCTTGTCAAGCTCGTTCAGGAATGTCTCATAATCCCCAATCGCGCCCATCTGCCCGCTACTCGCGACATATTCCTTCAACGTCCAGTAGGGCGGCGAAGTCACGACTAGATGGACGGAGGCGTCCGGTATCCAAGACAGATTACGCGCGTCGCCTTTGCGCAGGCGGTGCGTGGTCGCGTTGAAGGGCGCGGGCCATGGCAGAGTGCGGTAGACCGCATTGGCTGCCTGCAGGGCAGCTAGGCCCTCTGGTGTGGCATCGTCGATCGAGAGAGTGACGTGCTGGTTCATACTGCGGTCTTCCGCCTGCCTACGCTCTTCGTGGCTCAAGCCTCCTCCGCCCGGATCGCCTCCCCGATCACCCCGAAAATCCGATCGATATGCCCCCGCTCAACAATCAGCGGCGGACTCAGCGCAATAATGTCCGCCGTCGTCCGGATCAGCACCCCCGCGTCGAAGCAGCGCTGGAACACCCGCACGGCCCGGTCCGTCGGCTTCCCCGCCCGCGGCTGCAGCTCGATCCCCGCGATCAGCCCGGCGTTGCGGATATCCACCACGTTCGGTAGCCCGCGCAGGCTGTGCGCCGCGTCCTCCCAGTAGGGCTCGATCGCCCGCGCCCGGCCCGGCAGGTCCTCGGCGCGGTGCAGGTCGATCGTCGCGATCGCCGCCGCCGAGGCCAGCGGGTGCCCGCTATAGGTATAGCCGTGGAACAGCTCGATCCCCGCCGGCGCCCCCTCCACGATCGCGTCGTAGATGCCGCCCCGCACCGCGACGGCGCCCATCGGCACGGCCGCGTTGGTCAGCCCCTTCGCCAAGGTCATGATGTCCGGCAGCACTCCCAGCCGCTCCGCGCCGAAATTGGCGCCCAGCCGGCCGAACCCGGTGATCACCTCGTCGAAGATCAGCAGGATGCCGTGCCGGTCGCAGATCTCCCGCAGCCGCTGCAAGTAGCTCGCTGGCGGCACCAGCACCCCCGTCGAGCCCGCCACCGGCTCCACCATGACGGCCGCGATCGTGTCCGCGCCATGCAGCGCGACAATCGCCTCCAGCGCGTCCGCGAAGTGCGCGCCCCAGGCAGGCTCGCCGCGGGTGACGGCGTTGTGCTCCAGGGAGTGGGTGTGCGGCAGGTGGTCCACGTAGGGCAGCAGCGCGCCGAACTGCCGGCGGTTCGGCGCGATCCCGCCCACCGAGATGCCGCCGAAGCCTACGCCGTGGTAGCCGCGCTCCCGCCCGACCAGCCGCACCCGCCCGGCCTCGCCGCGCGCGCGGTGGCAGGCGAGCGCGATCTTCAGCGCGGTGTCGCCGCTCTCGCTGCCGGAGTTGGTGAAGAACACGCGGTCGAGATCGCCGGGCAGGATCTCCGCCAGCTTCGCCGCCGCCTCGAACGCGATGGGGTGGCCCATCTGGAACGCCGGCGCGTAGTCCAGCACCGCGGCCTGGGTCTGGATCGCCTCGACGATCTCGCGCCGCCCGTGCCCGGCGTTCACGCACCATAGCCCGGCCGTCCCGTCGATCACCTCGCGGCCGTCCGGCGTGTAGTAGCTCATGCCCTCCGCCCGGGCGAGCATCCGCGGCGCGGGCTTGTACGCCCGGTTCGCCGTGAACGGCATCCAGAAGGCGTCGAGGTTGTTGGGACGGCTGATCTCGTTCATCGCGGGCCTCGCTGGGGTTAGCTCAAACTCGCGCACTGGCCCGCGCCGGGCAAGCGCGTTGTCCGAGCGCCTGCACGAGATGCAGCAGCAAGCCCTCCCGCCCCGGCGCCGCCAGGAACGACAGCCCGACCGGCAGCCCGTCCACCAGCCCCAGCGGCAGCGACGCCTGCGGCACGCCGCTGAGCCCGGCGATGCAGGTGAACTCCACGATCCGCGCCCGCTTGTCCCACATCGCCGAGCGCCGCTGCCCCTGCTCCGGCGCCGCGAACGGCACGGTGGGGATCGCCAGCACCGCGCCCCCCGCCAGCAGGGACGCCAGGCGCGCGCGGTGCTCGTCCCGCACGCGCTGTGCGCCGGGGATCGCCGCCGGGTCGGCCATCATGGCGCGGGCGCGGCCGAGTGCCACCTCCCAGGACAGGCGCGGGTTCTCCCGGTCGAGCCAGTCAGCGAAGGTCACGTGCGCCTCCGCCGGCTGCAGCACGCCCTGCGCTGCGGCGAGGGCAGGGAGGTCGAGTGCCACCTCGCGCGCCGGGCCGATCAGCGCCGCGGCGGCGTCGAGCGCCGGGCGAAGGGCAGCCGCGACCGCCGGGTCGGCAGCGGCGAAGGCATCTGCCCCCACCAGCAGCGCGGCGGGCAGCCGCGGGGATGGCGCTGCGCCCAGCAGCACCCCGGCCGTGCGCACGAACACGTCTGCCGTGTCCGCCAGGAACCCGGCCGTGTCGAAGCTCGGCGCCTGCGGCAGCATCCCCGCCGTGTTCAGCCGCCCATGCGTGGGCCGGATGCCGAACAGCCCGCAGAAGCTGGCCGGCACGCGCACGGACCCGCCGGTATCGGTGCCGAGCGCCAGGTCGCACAGCCCGGCGGCCACCGCGGCGGCGCTGCCGCTGCTGCTCCCGCCCGGCACCCGGCCCGGCGCGCGCGGGTTCGCCACGGCGCCATGGTGCCGGTTCTCGCCCATGATTCCGAGCGACACCTCGTCCGTCACCGTCTTGCCCACCATGGCAGCACCCGCGTCGAGCAGCGCCTGCACCGCCCAGGCATGGTGCTCGGCGGCAACGCGTCCCGGGTTCCAATCCGGCGTGCCGCCCAGCGTGGGCAGCCCGGCGACGTCGAACAGGTCCTTCACCGCGAAGGTCAGCCCGGCGAGCGGGCCGCCCGGCGCCCCCTCGATCCGGGTGCGGTCGATGAAGGCGCGGACAGGGTCGTTGGCGTGCATGCCCGAGCGTGGCATCGTCCGGCCCCGTCAACAAGGGACAACCCCATGCCCGAAGGCCGCCTGTATATCGGCACGCGCCGCTACTCCTCCTGGTCCATGCGCGGCTGGCTGCTGGTGCGGCTGGCCGGGCTGGACGTGGAGGAGGTGCTGCTCCCCCTGGCCGGCGCCGGCAACACGTCCGCCATCAAGGGCCTGCCCAGCCTGCTCGTCCCCTACTTGGAGCATCGCGGCCTGCAGGTTTGGGAGTCGCTCGCCATCGCCGAGTACTGCGCGGAGCTGGCGCCGGGTCTCTGGCCCGGCAGCCTCGCCGCCCACACCCGCGCGCGCGTCATCAGCGCCGAGATGCACGCCGGCTTCCGCGCGCTGCGCACGACCATGCCGATGATCCTCGGCCGGGACGGCAGCGCCGTTGTGAAGACGCCGGAGGCGCTGGCCGACGTCGCCCGCATCGAGACGCTGTGGCGCGACACCCGCGCGGCATACGGCGCGGGCGGCCCATTCCTGTTCGGCACCGCGTTCAACGCCGCCGACGCGATGTTCGCCCCCGTCGTCGCCCGATTCCTGATCTACGCGCCCCCGATAGCGCCCGACACGCGCGCCTACTGCGACGCGGTGCGCGCCCACCCGCTCGTGGCCGAGTGGTACGACGCTGCCGCGCGGGAGCCGGCCGAGTGGCGGCTGGAGCACTACGAGTCGATGATCTGACCGTCGCCATCGTGCTGCCGCCCAAGGAGGGCTTCGCGCCCGGCGCGGTGGGCGCGGTCGGGCTGCTGGTGCACCGCCTGGCGCGGGCCGGGGCAGGGGGCCTGGTCGTCGGCCGCGGCCTCGGCGGCTTCGCGGACGTGGCGTATGAGCAGGCCCGCTACGGCTTCGGCCTCACCGAAGCGAGCCGCTACGCCGCGGGCGTTGCAAGGATGCTGCGCCGGGTCGGCCCCGAGCTGATCGAGGTGCACAACCGGCCGGAGATCGCCCTCGGCCTGGCCCGGCGCCTGCCCGGCGTGCCCGTCTCCCTGTTCCTGCACAACGACACCCAGGGAATGCGCCGCGCCCGCCGCCCGGAGGACCGCGCCGCGCTGCTCGCGCGCCTGGCCCGGGTCGTCTGCGTGTCGGACTGGGTGCGCCGCCGCCTGCTCGACGAGGTGCCGCCGCCTGCCCGTCCTCCGGCCATGCTGCCCAACTGCATCGACCTGCCGCCCCCGCCCGACCCCGTTCGCGAGCGGCTGATCCTGTTCGCCGGGCGCGTGGTGGCGGACAAGGGCGCCGACCTGTTCGTGGCCGCCTGCGCCGACGCGCTGCCCCGCCTGCCCGGCTGGCGCGCGGAGATGATCGGCGCCGACCGCTTCCGCCCGGACAGCCCGGACACGCCGTTCCTCCAGGCGCTCCGCCCGCTCGCCGCCGCAGCGGGCGTCGTGATGCACGGCTACCTGCCGCACGACCAGGTGCTGGACGCCATGGGCCGCGCCGCCATCGTCGCCGTCCCCAGCCGCTGGGAGGAGCCGTTCGGCCTCTCCGCGCTGGAGGCCATGGCGGCCGGCGCCGCCCTGGTGTGCTCGCCCCGCGGCGGCCTGCCCGAGGTCGCCGGCGACGCCGCGCTCTACGCCGACCCGGCGCAGCCCGGCGCCCTGACGGAAGCCTTAATCGCGCTGGCGCAGGACGATTCGCGCCGCGCCGCGCTCGCCGCCGCCGGCCGGGCGCGGGCCGAGCAATTCGACGCCCCCCACGCCGCGCTCGCCCTGCTCGCGCTGCGGCGGAGCATCCTGGCGTGATCCGCGCACTCGACCGGACCGGAATCGCCGCCGCGCTGCTGCTGCCGCTGTTCCTGCTGCACGGGCGCGGCATCGCGGACGCGCTGGTGCTGCTGCTTGCCGCGCTGTTCGTGGTCCGCAGCATCGTCGCCAAGGACTGGTCATGGCTGCGGCGCGGCTGGGTGTGGGCGGCGGCGGCCTGGTGGGGCTGGCTCCTGCTGTGCTCCGCGCTGGCCGGCACGGCGTCCTTCCTCCAGGCGCTCGGCGTCGGGCGTTACCTCCTCCTGGTCGCGGCCCTGGAGCACTGGGTGCTGCGCGACGCCGCCGTGCGGCGCTGGCTCGGCTGGCTGGTGCAGGCCGCCGCCGCCTACATCGCGCTGCAATCACTGCTGCAGTTCGCCACCGGGCGCAACCTGTTCGGCTACGGACGCGGCGCCGACGGCGAGCTGACCGGACCATACGAGAACCCGCGCGCCGGGCCGCCGCTGTCGCGCCTGCTGTTTCCCGCGCTGCTGCCTCCTGTGGCACGGCTCATGGCGCGGGACGGCTGGCGGGGGCTGCTCGCGGTCGCGCTCACCCTCGGCGGCGTCGGCGTGATGGTGCTGATCGGCCAGCGCATGCCCGTGCTGCTGACCCTGCTGGGCCTGTTCGTGACGGCGCTGCTGCTGCCGCGGCTGCGCGGCCCGGTGCTGTTCGCCTGCGTCGCCGCCGGGCTGCTGCTGAGCGCCACGTCCGTGCTGTCTCCGCCCACCTTCAACCGCCTGGTGACCAAGTTCTCCGCGCAGATGGAGAGCTTTCCCGAGAGCCATTACGGCCAGATCGCCGCCCGCGGCGTCGCGATCGTGTGGGCGCATCCCCTCACGGGTCAGGGTTTCGACGGATTCCGCACTTCGTGCCCCGACCCGGCCTTCTACCAGGGCTGGCACGGCGATGACGGCGGCGGCGCGGCCATCTGCGTGCAGCACCCGCACAGCCACTACCTGCAAGCGGCCGTCGAGGGCGGGCTGCCCGGCCTCGCGCTGTTCTCCGCCATGGTGCTGGCCTGGCTGCGCGCGTTGGGGCGCGGGCTGTGGCGCGACGCCGACCCGCTGCGCGTCGGCCTGTTCGTGGCCGCACTCCTGCACACCTGGCCGCTGGCGAGCGCCAGCGCGTTCACCTCTATGCCGCTGTCCGGATGGTTCTTCCTGCTGCTGGGATTTGGGTTGGCGGAGACGCGCGACTATATGCAGAGCTAAGCGGTTACTCACCCTGACCGGACGCACTCTCGCGTCCGGTCAGGGTGAGTAACCGCGTGAAACAAAGACTGGAGCGGTTACACCCTTGGTGAAGCCGCTCGAACGCCCGAACCACTGAGGCCCCGCATGTCCGACCAGCAAGTCCCCGTCACCGTTCTCACCGGCTACCTCGGCGCCGGCAAGACCACCCTTCTCAACCGCATCCTCAGCGAGGAGCACGGCAAGAAATACGCCGTCGTCATCAACGAGTTCGGCGAGCTCGGCGTGGACAACGACCTCGTGGTG
>JBBSIT010000273.1:0-6133 GCA_038231995.1 Acetobacterales bacterium
CGCGTGCCGATGCCGAGCACCACGTCGGCCTCGCGCCACAGCCGGTGCCCGACCGGCAGGTTGACCGCGAGCCGGTGCGACGCCGGCAGCACGCCCACGCCCCGGCGGTAGCACGCGACCGGCGCCTCCAGCATCTCGGCCACCAGCCGCACCTCCTCCGCCGCGTCCTGCGCGCCGCCGCCGACGACGATCAGCGGACGCCGGGCAGCGCCCAGGATGCGCGCCGCCCGCTCCACCGCGTCCTCGTCCACCGGCGGCACCACGGGCGGGATCGGGCCGACCATCGGCGCCGGCCCCTCCCGGCCCCACACGTCGATGGCGCACTCGACCGCCACCGAGCGCCGGCGGCCGGACAGCGCCAGGCACAGCGCGTTGGCGACCCGGGCGGACGCCTCGTGCGGCCCGGTGATGCGGGCTGCGTGCTTGGTGACATGATGCAGCAACCCGAGCTGGTCCGGGATCTCGTGCAGGTGCCCGTAGCCGCGGTCGATCGCGAAGGACGGGATCTGCCCGGCGAGCGCCAGCACCGGCGCCTCCATGCCGTAAGCCGTGAGCAACGCGGCTGAGGCGTTGAGCAGCCCCGGACCCGGCACGGCGGCGAACGCCTGCGGCCGGTCCGTGGCGAGCGCTGCGCCCAGCGCCATGTAGCCGCCGGTCGCCTCGTGCCGCGCGTGCAGCATCCGGATGCGGCCCCTAGCGTCGTACAGCGCGTCGAACAGCGGATCGTTGTGCACGCCGGGCACGCCGTACACCGTGTCGATCCCGTGCGCGGCCAGGGTCTCCACCGCCGCCTGCGCCGTCGTCATCCGCTGCATCCCGTGTCCCCTTCGAGCTAAAGCGCTTTCACCTTGCCTGGACCCGCGTGAGCGGGGCCAGATAAGGTGAGTAAGCGCGTGAGACAGAGTCTAGGGCGCTTTCACACTGATGCGGCCAGGGTGAAAGCGCCCTAGCCCGCCATTCTTGACACGTCCGGGGCGGGGCCATACCACTCGACCATCAAACAAATGCCGCGAACGCGGATTTATGGAGGATACGGGCCATGCTCGGACGGCGCTTGGCGACACTGCTGTTGGCGGCCACCGTGCTCGGCGCGGCCGTGCCCGCGTCCGCGCAGATCAAGATCGGCGTGACCATCTCGACCACCGGCCCCGCCGCCTCGCTCGGCACGCCGCAGCGCAACTCCATCGCCCTGCTGCCGACCGAGATCGCCGGGCAGAAGGTCGAGTACATCGTGCTGGACGACGGGTCCGACACCACGCGCGCCGTCGCTAACGCCCGCAAGCTGATCGACGAGAACAACGTGGACGCGCTGATCGGCTCCTCGACCACGCCCGCCTCGCTCGCCATGATCGACGTGGCTGCGGAGAAGAAGGTGCCGATGATCTCGCTCGCGGCCAGCTCACGGCTGATCGAGCCGATGGACGCGCAGCGCAAGTGGGTGTTCAAGACCCCGCAGAACGACAGCCTGATGGCCGACGCGATCGCCGATCACATGGCGAAGGCCGGCGTGAAGACCGTGGGGTTCATTGGCTTCAACGACGCCTACGGCGATGGCTGGCTCGCCGAGACGCAGCGCGCCCTCGCAGCCAAGGGCATCCAGCTCGTCGCGACCGAGCGCTACGCCCGCAACGACACCAGCGTGACCGGCCAGGTGCTCAAGCTGATGCAGGCCCGCCCCGACGCCGTGCTGATCGCGGCCAGCGGCACGCCCGCCGCCCTGCCGCAGAAGACCCTGCACGAGCGCGGCTACACCGGAAAGTATTACCAGACCCACGGCGTCGCCAACGCGGACTTCCTGCGCGTCGGCGGCCGCGACGTGGAGGGCACGGTGCTGCCCACCGGCCCCGTCCTGGTCGCGGACCAGTTGCCGGACACCAACGTCATCAAGCCCGTAGCGCTCGAATACGTCCGCCGCTACGAGGCCGCGAACGGCCCCGGCAGCGTCGCCACCTTCGGCGCCCACGCATATGACGCCGCCATCCTGCTGCAGGCGGCGATCCCCGTCGCGCTGAAGAAGGCCAAGCCCGGCACCCCCGAGTTCCGCAGCGCCCTGCGCGATGCATTGGAGGGCCTGAGCGAGACCGTGCTGACCCACGGCGTCAGCAACATGACGCCCACGGACCACAACGGCTTCGACCAGCGCGCCCGCGTCATGGTGACGATCAAGGACGGCGCCTGGAAGCTGCTGCCCTGACCGCCAGCCTCGGCTGAGGCCGCGTCGCGGTGGACGCGGACATCGCGCTGATCCTGCTGCAGGACGGCATCGTCAACGGCTCGATCTACGCGCTGCTGGCCCTGTCGCTCGTGCTGGTGTTCGCCGTTACCCGCGTGATCTTCATCCCGCAGGGCGAGTTCGTCGCCTACGGCGCGCTGACCTACGCGGCGCTGCAGGAAGGGCGCCTGCCCGGCAGCGTCTGGCTGCTCTGCGGCCTCGGCGCCGCCGCCGCCCTGGCCGGGCTGGTGCAGCAGCGCCATTTCCTGCGCGCGCCGGCCGTGCTGCGCCTGCTCGCCGAGACGCTCGCGCTGCCCGGCGCCGTGCTGCTCGCAGCACTCTGGATGGCGCCGCGCAAGCTCGGCGTGCTGCCCGATGCGCTGCTGACGCTGGCGATCGTCACGCCCATGGCGCCCTATCTCTACCGCCTCGCCTTCCAGCCGCTCGCGGAGGCGTCGGTCCTCACCTTGCTGATCGCCGCGGTCGGCGTGCATCTGGCGCTGCTCGGGCTGGGGCTGGTGTTCTTCGGCCCCGAGGGCTACCGCGCCGTGGGCTTCTCCGACGCGCGCGTGGCCGTGGGTCCACTCGTCATCCCCGGCCAGGCGTTCTGGATCGTCGGCAGCACCGTCGCGCTGATGGCCGCGCTGTATGCCTTCTTCGGCTTCACGCTCGCCGGCAAGGCGCTGCGCGCGACCGCGGTGAACCGGCTCGGCGCTCGGCTGGTCGGCATCGCCACGTCGCTGTCCGGCCGCATCGCCTTCGTGCTGGCAGGCGGCATCGGCGCGCTCTCCGGCGTGCTGATCGCGCCGCTCACCACCGTCTATTACGACAGCGGCTTCCTGATCGGCCTCAAGGGCTTCGTCGCCGCCATCATCGGCGGGCTGGTCAGCTATCCCGCCGCCGCGCTCGCCGCCGTGCTGGTCGGCTGCGTCGAGAGCTTCAGCTCGTTCTACGTCAGCGCGTTCAAGGAAGTTATCGTGTTCACGGTCATCATCCCCGTGCTGCTCTGGCGGTCCTTGCGCAGCACCGGCGCGGACGAGCACGAATGAGGCCCCGTCTATCTCACGCGCCTTCGGCGCGCTGGCTCCCCATCCTGCTGTTCGCCCTCTGGCTGCTCGTGCCGCTCATGCCCGGCGTGCCCAGCTTCTGGCTGACCTTGGCCAACTACGCCGGCATCGCCAGCGTCATCGCCATCGGCCTCGTCGTGCTCACCGGATACGGCGGCATGACCAGCTTCGCCCAGGCCACCTTCATGGGCTTCGGCGCCTACGCCACGGCGCTGCTCACCACGGCCTACGGCGTCTCCCCCTGGCTCGCGCTGCCGGCCTCCCTGCTCGCAAGCGGCGTGGCCGCCCTGCTGATCGGCGCCATCACGCTGCGGCTCTCCGGCCACTACCTCGCCCTCGGCACCCTCGCCTGGGCCGTCAGCTTCTACTACGTGTTCGGCAACCTCGACCTGTTCGGCCGCAACGACGGCATCTCCGGCATCCCCCCGCTCCACTTCGGCGCCTACGCGCTCACCAGCAGCCGCGACTACTTCTGGGTGGTGTGGACCTGCGTCGCCGTGGCCCTCGTGCTCACCCGCAACCTGCTCGACAGCCGGCCCGGCCGCGCCATCCGCGCGCTGCGGGGCGGGGCAGGGGCCGCCGTGAGTTTCGGCGTGGACCTGCCGCGCACCCGCCTGCTCGCCTTCACCTACGCCGCCGTGCTGGCCGGGCTCGCCGGCTGGCTCTACGCCCACATGCAGCGCAGCGTGAACCCCACGCCGTTCGGCCTGAACGCCAGCATCGAGTACCTGCTGATGGCCGTCGTCGGCGGCGCCGGCGCCCTGCCCGGCGCGCTGCTCGGCGCCGGACTCGTCACCGTGGTCAACGACCAGCTCCAGGACATCCTCCCCCGCCTGTTCGGCCCGCGCGGCAACTACGAGACGATCGTGTTCGGCGCGCTCCTCGTCCTGGTGCTGCAAACCTCGCCGGAAGGCTTGTGGCCGCACGTCCGCAGCTGGTTTCGCCTGCCCGGCGGCAGCAACCGGCGATCCATCCCCGATGCCCCCGCCTTGCCCGCCCGCCCGCTCCCCGCTCCCGGCGCCCCGGTGCTGCAAGCCTCCCATCTACGAAAAACCTTCGGCGGCCTCGTCGCCGTCAACGACCTCGCGCTGCACCTCGATGCCGGCGAGATCGTCGGCCTGATCGGCCCCAACGGCGCGGGCAAGAGCACCACCTTCAACCTGCTGACCGGCGTGGCGCGCCCCACCGCCGGGTCGATGCGCTTCCTGGGCCGCGACCTCGCCGGCTGCACCCCGCCGCGCGCAGCGTGCCTCGGCATCGCCCGCAGCTTCCAGCACGTGAAGCTCGTGCCCGGCATGTCCGTGCTGGAGAACGTCGCCCTCGGCGCCCACCTGCGCGGCCTCGCCGGCGCGCTGCGGGCGCTGCTGCGGCTCGACCGGGCGGAGGAAGCCGGCCTGCTCGCCGAGGCCGCGCGCCAGCTCGACCGCGTGGGCCTGGCCGAGCACGCGGACCGGCCGGCCGACAGCCTCGCCCTCGGCCAGCAGCGCGTCGTCGAGATCGCCCGCGCCCTATGCCTCGACCCGGTGCTGCTGCTGCTCGACGAGCCCGCCGCCGGCCTGCGCCACGCCGAGAAGGCCGAGCTCGCGGCCCTGCTGCGCCGCCTGCGCGGGGAGGGCGTCACGATCCTGCTCGTCGAGCACGACATGGACTTCGTGATGAACCTGACCGACCGCCTGGTCGTCATGGAGTTCGGCACCCTGCTCGCCGAAGGCACCGCCGCCGAGATCCGCGGCAACCCGGCGGTCATCGAGGCCTACCTGGGCTCAGTCGCATGAATGTCCTGGAGGTCGACGGCCTCTCCGTCTCCTACGGCGGCATCGGCGCGGTGCACGGCGTGGGCCTGCGCGTCGGCGCCGGGCAGATCGTCACGGTGATCGGCCCCAACGGCGCGGGCAAGACCACCCTGCTCGGCGCGGTCATGGGCGTGCTGCCCAGCCGCGGCCGGGTGCGCTTCGGGCCCACCGACGTGGCGCGCCTGCCCATCGAGGATCGCGTGCGCGCCGGCATGTGCCTGGTGCCGGAGAAGCGCGAGCTGTTCGGCGCCATGACGGTCGAGGACAACCTGCGCCTGGGCGGCTTCCGCCATCGCGCCCAGGGCGCCCGGGCGGCGACCCGCGCGCTCGACGACGTGTACGGCCTGTTCCCCCGCCTCAAGGAGCGCCGGCGGCAGGAGGCCGGCACGCTGAGCGGCGGCGAGCGGCAGATGCTCGCCATGGGCCGCGCGCTGATGGCCAAGCCCGACCTGCTGATGCTCGACGAGCCGTCGCTCGGCCTCGCCCCGCTCATCGTGCGCGAGATCTTCCGCATCATCGCCGAGCTGCGCGCCCGCGGCGGCGCCATCCTGCTGGTCGAGCAGAACGCCCGCGCCGCGCTGCAAGTCGCGGATTACGGCTACGTGCTGGAGACCGGCCGCGTCGTGCTGGAAGGCCCGAGCGCCGACCTCGCCGGGGACCGCCGAGTCGTGGAGACCTATCTCGGGATAGGCTGACCCAAGCGCTTGTCCGGGACTGCGCTGCACCGACGCGTCGTCGCGTAGGAACGGCGCTCAGAGACCGTTTCGAAATGCGCTGCAGTGAGTCGGCTGGCGTGGTTTTCCGAGCACCGAAGCGGAGCGACCATAAGGGTCGTGAGCATCGGAGCACAGGAAAATCGCGTCAGACGGCCAGTGCAGTAGCATTACGAAATGGCCTCTCAAGGCCCGCGGATCGGCGGCCTGAGAGCCAGCAGTTGATGCATCAGCTCGATCGAGGCCTCCCGCGAATACGGAGGCGGGCCGGCCCAGGCCTCGCCGCGCCCCGTTGCAGCTTGGGCGGCAACCGGGGGCGGAGCTTGGGATGGGTCGGCGAGGGACGGC
>JBBSIT010000274.1:0-6129 GCA_038231995.1 Acetobacterales bacterium
GCAGCGCGAGCGGCAGCAGGGCGATGGCCGGCAGCGGGTTGAACATGGCCGTGAGCGTGGCGAGCAGGTCGGTGCCGACCCGGGTGCTGACCGCAAACGTGGTGAACACCGCAGCCAGAGCCACGCCGCACGCGTAGCCGATGATGAGCACCCGCAAGGTGGTCGTGATGCGCCCGAGCAGCGGCCCGACGGTCAGCGCCTCCCAGAAAGCCCGCACGGTGGCGGAGAAGGTCGGGAACAGCAGGTCGTTGTCGAGAAAGCGCGCGTACAGCTCCCACACGACGCAGAGCGCCACCAGCACCAACGCGCGGCGCACCGCGGTATTGGCGGCCAGCCGCTCGATCAGCGGCAGCTGGCGCTCCACGTCCCCCACCACGCCCGTGGCGATGGCGGCGTGCTCGAATTCCGGGCGGACCGGAGGGACCAGGGCGTTCGTCGTGCTACTCATGGCCGGGCTCCACTTCCTCGGCGAACAGCATGGTGTGGATGCGGTGCTGCAGGCCCTGGAACTCGGCGTCGCCCTGGTGGTGCAGCGTGTACTGGTGCGCGTTCAGCTCGGCCTTGACCCGGCCTGGATGCGGCGACAGCACGAGGATGCGGCTGCCGACGATGATCGCCTCCTCGATGGAGTGGGTGACGAACACGACGGTGAAGCGCGTGTCGTCCCACAGCTCCAGCAGCTCGTCCTGCATCTTGCGCCGGGTCAGCGCGTCCAGCGCTGCGAACGGCTCGTCCATCAGCAGCACCGCGGGGCGCATCGCCATGGCGCGGGCGATGGCGACGCGCTGCTTCATGCCGCCGCTGAGGTGGTGCGGGTAGGCGTCGGCGAACTTGCCGAGCTTCACCTTGTCGATGAAGTGCATGGCCTGGTCGCGCGCCGCCGCACCCGTCGCCGTGCCGCTGCGCCGCAGCGGGAACGCCACGTTGTCCAGCACCGTCTTCCACGGCAGGAGCTGGTCGAACTCCTGGAACACCATCATCCGATCCGGACCCGGCGCGGTCACTTGCTTGCCGCCCAGCGTGATCCGCCCCTCGACCGGCTTCACCAACCCGGCGATCGCCTTGAGCAGGCTCGACTTGCCGCAGCCGCTCGGCCCCAGCAGCACGTAGCGGTCGGCGGCGTGCACGTCGAAACTGACCCGGTAGCAGGCCGTCACCAGGCTGCGCTCGGTCTTGTACTGCAACGTGACGCCCTCGACGCTGACCAGCGGCGCCGGCAGGCTGTCCGCTCTCGGCTCCCGCGCGATGATGGCAGCTTGGCTCATGCTAGCTCCCCTGACGGTCATGCAGGCCCTCGAAGAACAGGTCCCGCCAGCTCGCCGGCTTCTCCTTGATCGAGCCGGTGCCGGCCATGAAGTCCGCGTATTTGACCACGTTCTGCGGCGTCGTGGTGTAGACGTTGTCGGGCGACGTCATGATGCCCACGGCCAGGTCGAGCGGCAGGCGGGACCGCTCGCTGTCGATCCAGAGCTGCGCCGCCGCCCGCGGCTCGTCGCGGATCAGCGCCAGCGCCTCCTCCAACCCGGCCATGAAGGCGCGCGCGAGCACCGGGTTGCTCTCCATGAACCGCGTGCTGGCCCAGGCCAGGTTGAAGCTCGCCGGGCCGCCCAGCACGTCGTAGGAGCTGAGCACCCGGCTCACCTGCGGGTCCTGCAGCTCCTGCTCCTGGAAGGGCGGGCTCGCGAAATGCGCCGTGACCTCGCTGCGGCCCGACAGCATCGCGGTCAGCGCGTCCGGGTGCCCCATGCTGACGGTCTGCGCGTCGAGCCGCCCCCATTCGGCCTCGCCGAAGGCCTGCGCGCAGGCCATGCGCAAGGTGACCGCCTGGATCGAGATGCCGACGGCGGGCAGCGCGATGCGGGCGTCGGCCGGGATGTCCCGCACCGACTTCACGCCGGGCAGGATGGTGTTGAGGAACAGCGGCATCGAGTTCAGCGACGCGAGCGCGCGCACCTTGAGGCTGGAGCGGGTGCGCGCCCACAAGGTCAGCATCGGCCCGACGCCGCCGGTCGCGATGTCGAGGTTGCCGCTGATCAGCGCGTCGTTGGTCGGGGCGCCGCCGGTGAGCTGCATCCACGAGACCGTGAGGTCGTTGATGCCCGCCGCCCGCGCATGCTTCTCGACCAGGCCGCGCGCCTCCATGATCGCCATGGGCGCATAGCTGATGCCGAACTGCTTGGAGATGCGCAGCTCCCCCTGGCCGGCCCGTGCCGCGCGGGGCAAGGCGAGGGCGGCGGCGAGGCCGAGGGCGGAGCGGCGGGACAGGCGGGGCATGGCGGCCTCCGTAGGACTAGAGCAATATCGTTTCAGGTGGAATCACCTGGAACGAGGATTTGCGTTCTTCACAATACGCTACAGCACTAGCACCACCCCGGACAGCAGCAGAAGCCCGAGCACGACCCGGCGGAACATGACGTCGCCGATTCGGTTGTACAACCGGATGCCGAGCCAGGTGCCCAGCACCGTGCCGGGCAGGCAGGCCAGGAACAGCCGCCCCGTGCCGTCCGGGATCGCGAGCGTGGCGCCTATCCAGGCCAGGGCCGCGATCTGCATGACGAAGATGTAGGGCTGATACACCCCGCGCTGCTCGCCGCGCGTCCAGCCGCGCATCCCGCACCACACCGTCGGCAGCGCGCCGGACAGCCCGGCGAGCCCGCCCATCACGCCCCCGACCAGCCCCACCGCGCCGTCCGCAACCCGGTTCTCCCCAATGACGACGAGCGCGCCGCGCCGGGCCAGCATGTACAGGCTGTAGCCGATCAGGAAGGCGCCGAGGCCCAGGCGGAACCCGGCGGGGTCCACGCCGCGCAGCAGCGCCGCCCCGAGCGGGATGCCGAGCAGCCCGCCCACCAGGAACGGCCAGAGCCGCGGCCACTGCACGCCCTCCCGCACCGTGTAGAGCGAGATCACCTGCGCGACGAGGCTGCCGGCCAGGACGAGCGGCACCGCGGCTAGCGGCGGCACGAGCTGGAACAGCAGCCCGAGCGCGATCAGCGCGAAAGCGAAGCCGGCGAGGCCCGAGACGAAGGCGGCGGCGAACATCACGCCGGCGACGGAGAACTCCGTCCCCCAGGTGATCACGCGGCCACGCTGAGGGCGAACAGCAATCCGCAGGCGAGGCTCACCCCGGCCGACACCGCCACCGCCGTCTTCTGCCAGGTGTGCCAGGGCAGGAACTCGACCACCAGCACGCGCAGCCCGCCCGCCAGATGCGCCGCGAGCAGCACCACGAGCCCCGTCTCGGCGAACTTCACCAGCGGGTGGTCGGTCCAGCGGATGAACCCCTCCAGCGCCGCCTCGCCGCGGAGGACGGTGCCCAGCGCCCAGAAATGCAACGGGAGAAAAAGCCCGAGCAGCAGGCCGGACACGCGATGGACGATGAAGGCGACGTAGCCGGGCCGGCCTCGCCGCGCGAGCGCGTTCACGCGTAGAGGCCCCAGATCGCCCGCAGCCCGCCCACGAGCAGCCCGGCCCCCGCCAGCGACGCCGCGAGATCGGCCGACCGGCCGCGCCAGCCCAGCCACTCCCGCGCCACCACGCGCAGCCCGATCGGCGTGTGGATCGCGGCCGCTAGGACGAACAGCCCGTAGAACAGCAGCCAGGCCACCTGCCCATGCGTGCGGCCTAGGATCTCGCCCGCGGACAGCCCGCCCCGCACGGCGTAGATCATCGTCGCGAGATGCACGGCGACGAACACCGCCATGGCCGCCGCCGAGGCGCGCTGCGCGATCCACAACCAGGCCTCGATGCGCCTGGTCAAATCTCGCCCCGCACGGTGGCCAGCGCCGTCGCCCGCTTCAACCCGGCGATCGACAGGGTGGGCGATAGCCCCTTAGGACACAGCTCCGCGCAGCTCGTGTGCGTGTGGCAGGCGTGGCACCCCGCATCGCCTGACACAGCCGTCAGCCGCTCCGTCCGCGCGCCGTCGCGGCGGTCGTTCACGAGCGTCCAGGCGCGGTTGAGTGCTGCCGGGCCGAGATACTTCGGGTTCCACGCCACGGTGTCGCAGGCGGAGTAGCACACGCCGCAGCCGATGCACTCGATGCCGGCGTCCACCGCCTGCCGGTCGCGGCTGGCCGGCTCCACCCGGGCGAAGCCGTTGTCGGTGGCCACGCCCTCCTTGGCCACGAACGGCCCGCCGACCTCCGCCCACTTGTCGAAGAACGGCGCCATGTCGGCAACGAGGTCCTTGACCAACGGCAAGTTGCGCAGCGGCTCGATGGTGATCTCATCGCCGCCGAGGCGCGAGACATGGGTGCGGCAGGTCCAGCGCGGCGCGCCGTTCACCGTCATCGCGCAGGACCCGCACATGCCGACCCGGCAGCTGAACCGGTAGGACAGCGTGGGGTCGAGATGCCGCTGTATCCACGTCACGACGTCCAGCACGGTCTGGCTGGCCTGGCGCGGCACCGAGTAGGAAACGAGCGCCCCGTCCGCCCCGCCCCGCCAGACCCGCACAGTCAAGTCCGGCATGGGCGCGCTCAGTGCCCGTTCGAGAATGCGCTACGCCGAGTCAGAGGCGCCGTCTCCGGCGCCGCCCGGCGTGGGTTCGCGAGCACCGGAGCGGAGCGGCCATAGGGGCCGTGAGCACCGGAGCGCAGGGAAGCCGCGTCGGATGACCGGTGTAGTAGCATTCTCAAACGGGCACTCAGGCGCTGCGGTAGAGCTTGGTCATGATGAACTCGCGGTGCCCCAGCGCCTCGGCCGCCGTGACCCGGCCATTGCAGGTGCGGATGGTCATGTCGATGAGCACGTCGCCCGCCTCCGACAGGTTCATCTCGCGCCGCAGGATGCCAGTCACGTCCACGTCGATGTGCTCGCTCATGGTGCGCACGGTACGCGGGTTCCCGCTGATCTTGATCACCGGCATGATCGGGTTGCCGACCACGTTGCCCTGCCCCGTCGGGAACAGGTGCACGACGAAGCCGCCAGCCGCCTGCAAGGTGTTGCACTCGGCCGCCGCCGACGACGTGTCCATGAAGTACAGCCCGGCGCCCTTGCCCGGCGTCTCCGCAGGCGCCAGCACGTCGATGAACTGCGTCTGCTTGCCGATCTTCTCGATGTTGCCGAACGCCTTCTCCTCGATGGTCGAGAGCCCGCCGAACTTGTTGCCCTTGGTCGGCTGGCTGTCGCTGAGGTCGTCGGTCTTGTGCGCCTCGATCACGTCGTCCTGGTAGGCCTGCCAGGTCCGCAGGAACTTCTCCCGCACCTCCGGGCTGGCCGCGCGGTCGGCGCAGACCAGCTCGCCGCCGGTGATCTCGCTGGTCTCGCCGAAGCAGGTCGTAGCCCCCTTGGGGTCCAGCTTGTCAATCAGGTTGCCGACCGTGGGGCAGGACGCCAGGCCCGAGGTCGTGTCGCTCTCGCCGCACTTGGTCGCGACCCAGAGGTCCTCGATGCCGCAGCGCTCCCGCTGCCGCTCGCTCGCCCAGTGCAGCAGGTCCTTCGCCGCGCGCGACGCGGCCGCGATGGTGTTGATGTCGCCGTTCTGCTCGATGGAGAAGCCCTGCACCGGCTTGCCCGTGGCGGCAATGCCCTCGACCACCCGGCTGGTCCACTCCGGCTCGATGCCGATGACCACCACCGCGGCGACGTTGGGGTTGGCGCCGATGCCGATGATGGTGCGGAAATGCAGCTCCAAGTCCTCGCCGAACTGCAGCCTTCCGTAGGAATGCGGCAGGGCCATCACGCCCTTGATGTTGTTCGCAACCCCCTCGCACGCCGCGTTGCTGATGTCGTCGAGCGGCAGCACGATCACGTGGTTGCGCACGCCGACCCGGCCGTTCTCGCGCCGGTATCCCAGGAAATGATCGACCTGTGCCATCTCTACCACCGCTTCGTCTTGATGTTGTGCGCGTGCACGTAGCCGCCCGCCGGGATCGGCTCGACCGCACGGCCGATGTCGTGGTCGTATTTCAGGATGGTGTCGCCAGCGCCGATCGGCCGGATGGCGACCTTGTGGCCCAGCGGGATGGCGGCCTGCGCCGTGACCTCGATGGTGCCGTCCGTCTCCATCACCCAGCCCTGCAGGCTCTGCCCGGGCTGCACCGTCTCGACCACGACCACGCCCACGGTGTCGGTCACGTTGTGCACCACGAAGTCCGGCGGCGCCTGGTTGCTGCCTCCGTCGCC
>JBBSIT010000275.1:0-6127 GCA_038231995.1 Acetobacterales bacterium
GGCCCGGACGGCATGGCGCCGGACTCGGCGCCGCGGGAGCGCCCGGCCGGCACGGCCCAGCGCCGGCCGAGCGGACGCCGCGGCTGATGAACATCTCGGCCCCCTTCATCGCGCGGCCGGTCGCCACCTGCCTGCTCGCCGTCGCGGTGCTGCTGGCCGGCATGCTCGGCTACCGCGGCCTGCCGGTGGCGGCGCTTCCGACCGTCGATTTCCCGACCATCGTCGTCAGCACGCAACTGCCCGGCGCCGGGCCGGACACGGTGGCGACCCTTATCACCGCGAGCCTGGAGCGCCAGTTCGGCCAGATCACCGGCCTGACCAGCATGACGAGCACGAGCAGCGAGGGCACCAGCCAGATCACGCTGCAGTTCAACCTGAGCCGCAGCATGGACTCCGCCGCGCAAGATGTTCAGGCCGCGATCAACGCCTCCGCCGGGACGCTTCCCGCCAACCTGCCGTATCCGCCGACCTACGCGAAGGTGAACCCGGCCGACGCGCCGATCCTGACGCTCGCGCTCACCTCCGACAGCATCACCATGGACCGGGTAAGCGACGCGGCCGACGCGCTGCTGCAGCCCAAGCTCAGCCAGATCGACGGCGTGGGTCGGGTGACGGTGCAGGGCGGGCTGCGGCCGGCGGTTCGCGTGCGGACCGACCCGGAGCGCCTGGCGGCCTACGGTCTCAGCACCGACGACGTGCGCACCGCGGTGGCGGCGGCCAACGTGAACGGCGCCAAGGGCGGCTTCGACGGGCCGCGCCAGGCCTACGCCCTCGGCGCCAACGACCAGCTCATCACGCCCGACAGCTACCGCAACCTGGTGATCGCCTGGCGCAACGGCGCGCCGGTGCGGCTGCGCGACGTCGGCAGCGTGGCCGGCGGGGTCGAGAACGACCGGGTCGCAGGCTGGTACAACGGGCAGCCGGCCGTCATCATGGACGTGCAGCGCCAGCCCGGCGCCAACATCGTCGCCACCGTCGCCGCCATCCAGGAGCAGCTCGCCACGCTGCAGAAGGCGCTGCCCGCCGCCATCACCATGACCGTCGTGGCCGACCGGACCGAGACGATCCGCGCATCGGTGCGCGACGTGCAGTTCACGCTCGCCATCAGCATCGGCCTGGTGGTCGCCGTCATCTTCCTGTTCCTGCGCTCCGCCCGCGCCACCATCATCCCCGCCATCGCCCTGCCGCTGTCGCTGGTGGCGACGTTCGGCGTGATGTCGCTGTTCGGCTTCAGCCTGGACAACTTGAGCCTGATGGCGCTCACGGTTTCGACCGGCTTCGTCGTGGACGACGCCATCGTCATGATCGAGAACGTCGTCCGCCACATTGAAAGCGGCGAGACGCCACTTGCCGCCGCCTACAAGGGCGCCGCGCAGATCGGCTTCACCATCGTGTCGCTGACCGTGAGCCTGGTCGCGGTGTTCATCCCGCTGCTTTTCATGACCGGCGTGGTCGGCCGGCTGTTCCACGAGTTCGCCGTCGTGCTCAGCACCGCCGTCATCGTCTCCGCCGTGGTTTCTCTCACGCTCACGCCGATGATGTGCGCCAAGCTGCTGCGCGCCGACGAGCGGCCCGGGCTGGTGGCGCGCACCTTCGAGCGCGGGTTCAATCTGCTGCTGGCCGCCTATCGCCGCACGCTGGCGATCGCGCTTGGCTTCCAGGGCGTGACCTTGCTCGTGGCCCTGCTCACCCTGGTCGGCACGGTTTGGCTCTACGTCATTGTTCCCAAAGGTTTCCTGCCGCAGCAGGACACCGGCGCCATCATCGCCGTGACCGAGGCGGCGCAGAGCGCGTCGATCCCGCGCATGAACGAGCTGCAGCAGCGCGTCGCCGCCATCGTGCAAGCCGACCCGGCCGTCGCGGGCGTCGCCAGCTTCGTCGGCGCCGGGACCATCAACCCGACGCCCAACACCGGCCGCCTCTCCATCACCCTCAAGCCCCGCGGCGAGCGCGACCCGGCGCCCGCCGTCATCGCCCGGCTGCAGGACAAGGTATCCGGCATCCCAGGCATGTCCGTGTTCATGCAGCCGGTGCAGGACATCCAGATCGGCGCCCGGGTCAGCCGCACGCAGTTCCAGTACACCCTGCTCGACATCGACGCGGCGTCGCTGGGCGCCTGGGCGCCCCGTCTGGTCGCCCGCCTGCAAGCCCTACCCGAGCTGCGCGACGTGACGAGCGACCAGCAGACGGAGGGCTACGGCGCCCTCGTGCGCGTGGACCGGGACGCGGCTTTGCGCCTGGGCGTCACGATGCAGGAGGTGCAGGACGCGCTGTACAACGCGTTCGGCCAGCGGCAGATCAGCACCATCTTCGCGCAGACCAACCAGTACCGCGTGATCCTGGAGACCGACCCGGTCTGGCAGGCCGATCCCCACGCCCTGGAGCGGCTGCGCATCCCGGGGACGGCCGGCGCGCAGGTGCCGCTGTCGGCCATCGCCACCGTCGAGCAGACGCTGACCCCGCTGGCGATCACCCGGCAAGGCCAGTTCCCGTCGGTGACGATCAGCTTCAACCTCGCCCACGGCGCCTCGCTAGGCGACGCCGTGGCGGCCGTGGCAAAGGCGGAGCGGGAGCTTGGCCGGCCCAGCACCATCGTCGGCAGCTACAGCGGCGACGCCGCCGAGTTCGAGAGCTCGCTCGCCAGCCAGCCCTGGCTGATCCTCGCGGCGATCGTCGTGATCTACATAACCCTCGGCGTGCTCTACGAGAGCTTCATCCACCCCATCACGATCCTGAGCACGCTGCCCAGCGCCGGCATCGGCGCGTTGCTCGCGCTGATGCTGGCCGGGCAGGACCTTTCGCTCGTGGGGTTGGTCGGGATCGTCCTATTAATGGGAATCGTCAAGAAAAACGCTATCATGATGATCGATTTCGCGCTTGACGCCGAGCGGCTGCGCGGCTTGTCGCCCCGTGCAGCGATCGAGGAAGCCTGCCTGCTGCGCTTCCGCCCCATCATGATGACGACCGCCGCCGCCCTGCTGGGCGCGCTCCCCCTGGTGATCGAGAACGGCACCGGGTCGGAGCTGCGCTATCCGCTCGGGCTCACGATCGTCGGCGGCCTGCTGCTCAGCCAGGTGCTGACGCTCTACACCACGCCGGTGATCTACCTCGCGCTCGAGCGGCTGCGGCTGCGCTTCGCGCCCGCCCGGCTGGCGCAGCAGGCGGCCGCGGAATGAACCTCTCCAAGCCGTTCATCCTCCGCCCGGTCGCGACCATCCTGCTGTCGATCGGGCTGATGCTCTGCGGCATCGTCGCCTTCCGCTTCCTGCCGGTGGCGCCGCTGCCCAGCGTCGATTTCCCCGTCATCGTCGTCACCGCCGGCCGGCCCGGCGCCGACCCGGAAACCATGGCCGCCAGCATCTCCGCCCCGCTCGAACGCCGCCTGGGCGAGATCCCCGGCGTCACCGACATCATGAGCACCAGCAGCACCGGCAGCGTCTCGATCGTGGTGCAGTTCGACATCGACCGGTCGATCGAGAGCGCCGCCAAGGACGTGCAGGCCGCGATCAACGCCGCCACGTCCGACCTGCCGTCCGACCTGCCGGCGCGTCCGGTGTATCGCAAGTACAACCCGGCCGACGCCCCGATCATGACGCTCAGCCTGCGCTCCGACACGCTCAGCACGGCGGCGGTGTTCGACGCCGCGGACACGGTAGTGGCCCAGCGGCTCAGCCAGATCGACGGCGTGGCGCAGGTCCAGGTCAACGGCGCGGAGAAGCCCGCGGTGCGCGTGCGGCTCAACCCGGCGGCGCTGCGGGCCGCCGGGCTGTCGAGCCAGAATGTCTATGCCGCCATCCGCAGCGCGAACGTGAATGGCCCCACCGGCACGCGGCAGGGTCCGCAGCGCGCGGAGGCCGTGCTGCTGAACGGCCAGATCACCCGCGCGGCGGACTACGAGCGCCTGGTGCTGAAAACCGTGAACGGCGCCGTGGTGCGGCTGGGCGACGTGGCCGAGGTGATCGACGGCGTCGCCAACACCCGGCTCGCGGCCTGGCAGGGCAAGGACCCGGCCATCCTGCTGAACGTGACCAAGACGGCCGGCGCCAACGTGATCGAGACGGTGGATCGCGTGAAGGCGGCACTGCCGCAGCTCATGGCCTGGATCTCGCCCGAGATCCGGCTCGAGGTGCTGACCGACCGCACCGGCACCATCCGCGCCTCGGTCCATGACGTCGAGATCAGCCTGCTCGCCTCGGTGGCGCTCGTGCTGCTCGTGGTGCTGCTGTTCATGCGCCGGCTGGTGCCGACCCTGGCCGCCGCCGTGACTATCCCGCTGTCGCTCTCCGGCACGCTGGGCGCCATGTGGCTGCTGGGGTTCAGCCTGAACAACTTCTCGCTGATGGCGCTCACCATCGCGGTCGGCTTCGTCGTGGACGACGCCATCGTCATGATCGAGAACATCCATCGCCACCAGGAAGGGGGCGCCTCCCCGCTGCAGGCGGCGCTGGCCGGCGCCAAGCAGATCGGCTTCACCGTCATCAGCATCAGCATCTCGCTGGTCGCCGTTTTCATCCCGATCCTGTTCATGGGCGGCGTGCTGGGCAAGATCTTCCATGAATTCGCGGTCGTGCTGACCGTCGCGATCACCCTCTCCGCCATCATATCGCTCAGCCTGACGCCGATGATCTGCGGCCGCTGGGCCGTCGAGACCCGGGACATCCCCGGGCTGCTCGGCCGGATGGACCGCGCGATCGACCGGGGCCTGGCCCGGCTCACCGCCGCCTATGGCCGCAGCCTCGCCGTCTCGCTGCGCTGGCAGGGCGCCATGCTGCTCGTGGCCCTCACCACGCTCGTCCTCACCGTCCAGCTCTACCGCCTCGTGCCCAAGGGGTTCCTGCCGACCCAGGACACCGGGCTGCTGCAGGGCCAGACGATCGGCAGCCCCGACCTCAGCTTCGCCGCCATTGCCGAGCGCCAGCGCCGGGTCGTGGACATCATCCTCGCCGACCCGGCGGTCGCCAGCGTCGGCAGCACCATCGGCGTGTCCAGCGGCTGGAGCACCATCAACCGCGGCCAGCTCACCATCGCGCTCAAGCCCTGGGGCGAGCGCGAGCTGAGCGCCGAGGAGGTGCTGAACCGGCTGCGGCCCAAGCTGGCGCCCTACGCCGGCCTGCAGACCAACCTCTGGTCGGCGCAGGACCTGCGCGGCGGCGGCGGCTCGGGCGGCAGCGGGTTCAGCTTCACCCTCCTGGGCGAGGACCTGGCCGAGGTGCGGGAATGGACGCTGCGCATGCAGGAGGCGCTGCGCTCGGCGCCTGGCGTCGCCGACGTCACCTCGGACCAGGACCGGCCCGGCCCGGAGGCCCGCGTGGTCGTGGACCGCGAGGCGGCCGCCCGGCTCGGGGTGCCAATCTCGGCGGTCGATGCCGCATTGAACAACGCCTACGCCCAGCGCCAGGGCAGCATCATCTACACCGAGCGCACCCCGTATCGCGTCGTCATCGAGGCCGACCCGGCGCTGCAGCAGAACCCGACGCAGCTCGATCGGCTCTATGTGCCGGGCCGCGGCGGCGCGCAGGTGCCGCTCCTCGCCGTGACCCATCTCGAGCGCAGCACGGCGGCGACGAACGTCCGCCACCAGGACCAATTCCCGGCCGCGACCATCAACTTCAACCTGCTGCCGGGCACCAGCCAGGGCGACGCCATCGCGCTCGTGCAGCAGACAGCCGACCAGCTTCGCATGCCTAGCGACATCCGGACCGACTTCGCGGGCAACGCGCGCTGGCTGAAGCAGAGCACCGCCACGCAGCCCTACCTGATCGGGGCGGCGCTGCTCAGCATCTACATCGTGCTGGGCGTGCTCTACGAGAGCCTGATCCACCCGATCACGATCCTGTCCACGCTGCCCAGCGCGGGTCTCGGCGCGTTGCTCGCGGTCCTGGTTTCGGGCACGGACCTCAGCCTGCTCAGCATCATCGGCATCGTGCTGCTCATGGGCATCGTGAAGAAGAACGGGATCATCATCGTGGACTTCGCGCTGGAGGCGCAGCGCGACCGGGGGCTGACCCCGGAACAGGCCGTGCTGGAGGCGTGTCTGGAGCGATTCCGCCCGATCATGATGACGACGATGGCCGCCTTCCTGGGTGCGGTGCCGCTGGCGCTCGCCACCGGGACCGGCGCGGAATAC
>JBBSIT010000276.1:0-6118 GCA_038231995.1 Acetobacterales bacterium
CGGGCAAAGACGGAACGGCAGCCGATCTGTACCGCTTTCCGAACCAAAAATAGAATGCAAACTCAGACCTGTAGAGTGGGACGCCAACTCCGACCTTTGTTCTGCTGCACCTGCGTGCCCGGACTTTTGCCCCGGTTACTGCAGCTCGTCCTAATCATCGGGCATACTGTCGCCGGGTGGCCGGCCGCATCGCTCTCGGTCCCGCACATCCCGGCTTGGGGCCTCGCCCTGTTCAGCCTCGGCTTCGCGTGGCTCGCGCTCTGGCGGACCCGGCTGCGCCTCGCGGGTGTCGCCGTCATGGCGGCCGGGCTGCTGTCGCCCGCAGTCACCACTCCGCCTGACATGCTGGTCTCGTCCGAGGCGCGGTTGATCGCCATCCGGTCGGACGGCTTCTACGTGCAGTCGCGGTCGGGCGCGTCGCGATTCGTGCTCGACGCCTGGCAGCGTTACCTGGCCGCCGGCCTGCCCCTGCCGCTTCGGGCCAACGGGGTGGGGATACCGTGCGATGCCGACGTGTGCCGCATCCAGGCAGCGGGACAGCTTGCGCTCCTGTTGCGACGCGACGTTAGCCTCGAAGGGTGCGGCGACGCAGTGCTCCTCGTCTCGGCTGACCCGGCGCGCGACGTATGCCGGACGAGCATCCCGTTCGTCGATCGCTTCAGCGTCTGGCGGGACGGCGCACATGCCATCTGGCTCACGCCGAGCGGGCCGGTCATCCTGTCGGACCGGGCGAACCGTGGGACGCGGCCCTGGGTTCCGCCGCCGCCCACGCCGCGCCGGGTCGTGCCGAACCTGCCGGCAGCACAGGTCGATGCGCTGCCGGCCGAACTCGATCAGTAGCGCCGCAGAAGCGCCACGAGCCTTCCCTGCACCTTCACCCGATCCGCCGGGAAGATGCGTATCTCATGCCGCTGGTTCGCCGGCTCGAGTGCGATCGAGTTGCCGCGGCGGCGCAGCCGCTTGAGCGTGACCTCCGCATCATCGACCAGCGCCACGACGATCTGGCCATTCTCCGCCGCCTCGCCCTTGCGGATGATGACCGTGTCGCCATCCAGGACCCCGGCGTCGATCATGGAGTCTCCCGCAACTTCGAGCGCGTAGTGCTCGCCGTTGCCCAACAGAGCGAGCGGGACCTCGATCTGCGTGCCTTGGTCGCGCAGCGCCTCGATCGGCAGGCCGGCGGCGATCCGCCCATACAGCGGTAAGTGCACCGCCGCTGCCTCGTTCGCCGCGCGAACGCCGGGCAACCGGCTCGTGACATCGCCCCTGATGACGGTCGGCGCGAACGATGCCGCGGCGACGGCGGCCATGTTCGGCGCCATCTCTGCCGCGCGGGTCGCGCCGTCGCTGGGCAGGCGCACGACTTCCAGCGCGCGGGCGCGGTGATGGCGCCGGCGCAGGAAGCCCCGCTCCTCGAGCGCGGAGATCAGGCGATGAATGCCCGACTTGGAGCGGAGCTGGAGCGCCTCCTTCATCTCCTCGAAGCTGGGGGAGAAGCCGGTCGCCTTCAGGTGCCGGTCGATGAACGTCAGCAACTCGTGCTGCTTGCGCGTCAGCATGACCGTTCTCCTAGGTGCGCGCCCGAAATCGGGTTGCCGGACAGCGTGGGGCGGCGATGGAACAAATCGGCAACCTGAACGGTCTATATTGGCGCGGCGGCTCGCGTCAAGGAGTCGTGTCCCGATTTCATACGCCGAGCTTATCCAACCGTATCACGCGCACGCTGGCGCCCACTGGCAGGGCCGGCGCGTGCGGTTCGCGGAGCAGGAGCGCGTCCGCTTCGGCCAGCACGCGGAGCATCCCCGAGTCCTGGCGCGCGAACGGAGCAGCTATGAGGGCGCCGTCCTCGTCCTCGGTCAGGCGTGCGCGCAGGTAATCGGCGCGGTGGTCGTTGGGGCCGAGCGGCGTCCCCAGCACCGCTCGCGTCGTGGCCGGTCCGGCGCCGGGGAGGCCGACCAGGCGGTCCAGCGCCGGCAACAGGAACATCACCGCGCACACGATGGCCGACACCGGGTTGCCGGGCAGCCCCAGCACCGGCACCCCGCCGATCCGGCCATGGATCAGCGGTTTCCCCGGCCGCATCGCGATCTTCCAGAAATCCAGCTCGAAGCCGCGCTCGCCCAGGGCGCTCTGGACCAGGTCGTGCTCGCCGACACTGGCGCCCCCGGTCGTGACGAGGAGGTCGATCGAGGCGAGCGAGTCCGCAGCCGCGGCGATCGCGGCCCGGTCATCGCGCGCGACCGGCAGCAGCACGGCGTCGGCTCCCGCCGCGCGGACGAGGGCTGCCAGGGCGTGCGAATTCGAGCTGACGATGCCGCCGGGTCCAATCGGCTCGCCGGGCAGCGAAATCTCGTCGCCGGTTGCGAGGATGGCAACGCGAGGGCGGCGGTGCACGGCGAGCCAGGGCACGTTGGCCGCAGCCGCCAGCCCGATGTCGCGCGCCCCGAGACGACGGCCGGCAGGCAGCATTACGTCGCCGGCAGCGAAATCCTGGCCCTTGCGGCGGATATGACGACCGGCGACCGGAGCTTCGCGCGCGGCGACGCGCTCGCCATCCCGATCGGCATCCTCCTGCAGCAGGATCGCGTCGGCGCCCTGCGGCATGACGCTGCCGGTGAACAGGCGCAACGCCTCGCCGTACTGCAACGCGCCCGCGTAGGGGTGCCCGGCCGGCGCGGACCCGACGACCCGCAATCGCTCACCCCCTTGAGCGTCCTCCGCCCGCAACGCGTAGCCGTCCATCGCCGACATGTCGGACGGCGGCTGGGTCAGGCGCGCCAGGACCGCTGCGGCCGTGACGCGGTTCCAAGCACCGGGCAGGGAGACCATCTCCGCCTGGGTCGGCCGCAAGCCGGCGATGATTCGGGCTCGCGCGTCCTCGACCGACAGCATCGCCGTCAGTCCTGCTCGAACAGCCCGGAGGCGCCGCCATCCTTGTGCACCACGCGCAGTCCGTCGATCCGCATGGCCCGGTCGATCGCCTTGCACATGTCATAGACGGTCAGCGCCGCCACGCTGGCCGCCGTCAGCGCCTCCATCTCCACGCCGGTCCGTCCCGACGTGCGGACGGTGGCCTCGATCTCCACCGCGCCATCGCCTGGGGCGAGGTCCACCGTAATCGCCGAGATCGGCAGCGGATGACAGAGCGGGATGAGGTCTGCGGTGCGCTTGGCCGCCATGATCCCGGCCAGGCGAGCCACGCCCAGCACGTCGCCTTTCCGCGTATCGCCCGATGTGATCGCCTGCAGCGTGCCGGGCAGCATAATGACGCGGACCCGCGCCGTCGCCGTCCGGTGCGTCACCGGCTTGTCCGAGACGTCGACCATCACGGCCCGGCCCTGGGCATCGATGTGGGTCAGCTCCGCCGTCATGCCGCGGTCCCGAGCAGGGCGCGGGTGGCTGCGGCCACATCGGGCTGACGAAGCAGGCTCTCGCCGACGAGGAACGCGCGCGCCCCGGCTTCCGCCAGGCGCTGCACGTCGCCATGGGTGCGGATGCCGCTCTCGGAGACCAGGAACCGGTCGGCCGGCATCTCGGGCGCAAGCTCGATCGTCATCTGAAGATCTGTGCGCAACGTCCTGAGATCGCGGTTGTTGATGCCGATGAGCGGCGTCCGCAAGCTAAGCGCGCGCTCTAGCTCGCGGCGATCATGCACCTCCGCCAGTACATCCATGTCCAACCCCCGCGCGGCGTCCTCAAGCTCGCGGGCCTGCTGGTCCGACAGAGCCGCCATGATAAGCAGGATGCAGTCGGCGCCCGCCGCGCGGCTCTCGTAGACCTGCCAGGGATCGAGCATGAAGTCCTTGCGGAGCACGGGCAGCCTCACAGCGCCGCGGGCGGCCTGCATGTGCTCCAGCGCGCCCTGGAAATGCGGCGCGTCGGTCAGAACGGACAAGCAAGCTGCGCCAGCGTCCTGATAAGCCTGGGCGAGGGTGGCCGGCTCGAACTCGCCACGGATCAACCCGCCGGACGGCGAGGCGCGCTTGATCTCCGTGATCAACGCGTAGCGTCCCTCTGCAGCGGTCTGCATCAGCGCACGGGCAAAGCCGCGGGGCCGGTCCGCTCGCCGTTGGATGTGGCCCGTCAGCGCTAATTGCGATGTCGCTGCGCTGCGCCGGGCAACCTCGGCCAGCGTATCAGCGCAGATCGGCGCCAGCGCGTCAGGCATGGTGGCCATCGCTGTCACGCGGCAGTCGCGTAGCGTAGGGCATCGAGCGCGGCGCTGGCGCTTCCGGTGTCGATGGCCGTCGCGGCGCGCGCTGCGCCTTCCCTGAGATCGGTGGCCTGGTCGGCGATCACCAGCGCGGCCGCCGCGTTCAGCAGCACGGTGTCGCGGTAGGGTCCGCGCGCGCCCTGCAGCAACGCCGCAAGGGCCTGGGCATTGGCCGCCGGGTCACCGCCGCGGATCGCCGCGGCCGGCGAGCGGGACAACCCGGCATCCTCCGGCGCGACGGTGAACTCGCGGAGCTGGCTGCCGCGCAGCTCGACGACCCGGTTCTCGCCGGCGACCGTCAGCTCGTCCAATCCCTGCCCATGCACGAACCAGGCGCGCTCGGTCCCGAGCTGCCCGAGCGTCTCGGCCATCGGACGCGCCCAGGCCGGGTCGAACACGCCGGTGAGCTGCCGCTTCACGCGCGCGGGGTTCGCGAGCGGGCCGAGCAGGTTGAAGATGGTGCGCGTCCCGAGCTCAACCCGGGGACCGGCGGCGTGCCGCAGCGCTGCGTGGTGCCGGGGGGCGAACAGGAAAACGCAACCCGTGCTGGCAAGAATCTCGGCGAGCCGCTCTATTGACACATCGACGTTGACGCCCAGCGCGGACAGCACGTCGGCGCCGCCGGTGCGGGAGGACAGCGCGCGGTTGCCGTGCTTGGCCACCGGCACGCCGCAGCCGGCGAGCACGAACGTCACCGCCGTCGAGACGTTCAGCGTGCCCGCGCCGTCGCCGCCCGTTCCGCACACGTCCATGGCGCCCTTGGGGGCGGCGACCTCGATCATGCGGGACCGCATCGCCCGCACGGCCCCGGTCAGCTCCGCGACCGTCTCCCCGCGGACGCGCATGGCCATCAGCAGGCCGGCGATCTGCGCCGGCGTCGCCTCGCCCGACATGATCGTGCCGAACGCAGCTTCGGCGTCGTCGGCTGAGAGGGTCTCGCCCGCGGCGAGACGGGCCAGCACGGGCTTGAGGTTCGAGGCGGCCTGCGTCATGCCGCCCTGGCCGCGCCCGGCCCTCGCGCTAAGGCGAGGAAATTGCCCACCAGCGCGTGGCCGTGCTGCGAGGCGATGCTCTCGGGATGGAACTGCACGCCGTAGACCGGCAGCAAGCGGTGCCGCAGGCCCATGATGACGCCGTCCTCCGTCCAGGCGGTCGGGATGAGCGCGTCGGGGAAGCTGGCGGGCTCGATGGTTAGGCTGTGGTAGCGCGTGGCGTCGAACGGGCTGGGCAGCCCGGCGAACACGTCGCTGCCCTCGTGCCGTACCGGGCTGAGCTTGCCGTGCATCGGAACGGGCGCGCGCACGATGCTGCCGCCGAACGCCTGGCCGATCGCCTGGTGGCCCAAGCATACGCCGAGCACCGGCACATGTCCGGCGGCGGCCCGGATCAGGTCGAGGCAGATGCCCGCCTGCTCCGGGGCGCAGGGACCCGGCGATATGACGATCGCCTCCGGCCGCATGGCGAGCGCGTCTGCGACGGTGATCTCGTCGTTGCGCCGCACGTCGCAGCGGGAGCCGAGGTCGCCCAGCAGATGGACCAGGTTGAAGGTGAAGCTGTCGTAGTTGTCGATGAGCAGGATCATGGGCGCAGCGCCGCGAAACGCACGGCCTCCTCGGCGGCGCGGAACAGGGCGCGCGACTTCTGCCGCGTCTCCTCGTACTCGCCCTCGGCCGTGCTGTCGGCCACTACGCCGCCGCCGGCCTGCACGTGCATCGTGCCGTCCTTCACGACGGCGGTGCGCAGGCCGATGCAGGTGTCCATGGTGCCGTTGGCGGCGAAATAGCCGATGCAGCCGGCGTAGATGCCGCGGCGCGTCGGCTCGAGCTCCTCGATGATCTCCATCGCGCGGATCTTCGGCGCCCCGGTCAGCGTGCCGGCGGGGAAGGCGGCGATCAGCGCGTCGAG
>JBBSIT010000277.1:0-6114 GCA_038231995.1 Acetobacterales bacterium
CACGGTCGCGCTCGCGCGCAAGGTCGCCGAGCCGCTTCCGACGCACGAGGCCGCCGCCGGGCAGGGGCGCGTCGCGGCGCGGAGGCGCATCCTCCGCGAGGTGGAGGACGTGATCCAGCGCAAGGCGGACGGCGCCGAGGCGGAAGCGCTGGGGGCGGAGCTGTGCGAGCGGCTGGACGCGCCGGACCTGGAGGACGAGATCGACGGCCGGCCCGTCGCCGAGATCATCGCCGACATCTGCCGCGACCTCGGCCTCGCCGCCATGCCGGGCACCCGGCCGTGGAAGCGGCGCACACCCCAAGATATCGAGGCGCTGTGCGCCCGCGCGGCCCAGGCCACCGCGGCGCCATCGCCCCTCGTCGCCCAGGCAGGGCTGGCTTGCGCCGAGACCACTGCCGATCCGCCATCGCCCCCGCGGGACGAGGGCGCGGACCTGCTGCAGTTCACGTTCCCCGTCCGCGGCACGTGAGATCGCCGTCCGGGAGCGACGACGCTACTCCGCGCCCACGGCCTCCGGCTCCTTCGCCTTCTCCTTGGAGAACCGCGCATGCGTCCATTCGCGCATGGTCTGGAACGTCACGTAGAGCATCGGGATCAGGAAGATGCCGATCGAGCTGGCCAGGATCATGCCCCAGAACACCGGCGTGCCGACCGCGCGGCGGCTGATCTGCGCGGCGCCGCTGGCCGTCACCAGCGGGATCAGCCCGAGGATGAAGGCGATCGAGGTCATCATCACGGCGCGGAACCGGGTCCGCGACCCCAGCACGGCCGCGTCGGCGATGCTCTTGCCGCCCTCGCGCTGGTCCTTGGCGAACTCCACGATCAGGATGCCGTTCTTGGCCGCCAGCGCGATCAGCACGATCAAGCCGATCTGCGCGTAGAGGTCCAGCGCCAGCTTGGTGAGCAGCAGCCCGCCGAACGCGCCGAGGATGCCGACCGAGACCGAGAGCAGCACCGGGATCGGGATGACCCAGCTCTCGTAGAGGGCCACCAGGAACAGGTAGGCGAACAGTATGGCCAGCGCCAGGATGTAGGCGGTCTGCCCGGAGGCCTGCTTCTCCTGGAACGCGGTGCCGGTCCACTCGTAGGAGTAGCCCGGCGGCAAGGTGCGGGCCGAGACCTGCTCCATCGCGGCGAGTGCTGCGCCGGAGGAGACGCCGGGCCGCGGGCTGCCGTTAACGGTGATCGAGCGGTAGTTGTTGTAGCGGCTGATCGTCTGCGGGCCGAGCACGATGCGGGCGTCGGCGATGGAGCGCAGCGGGACCATCGTCCCCGTGCGGTTGCGCACGAAGATGCGCCAGATGGCGGGGATGTCGGTGCGGTCGGCGGCCTCGCCCTGGATGTTGACCTGCCAGGTGCGGCCGAACAGGTTGAAGTCGTTGACGTAGATGCCGCCGAGCGTGGCCTGCAGCGCGGTGAACACGTCGCTGATGGCAAGGCCGAGCGCCTGCGCCTTGTCCCGGTCTATGTCGAGATAGATGCTCGGCGTGGTCGGGCTGAAGGTGCTGAACACGCGGGTGAGCGCCGGGTCCTGGTTGGCGGCGGCGAGCAGGCCGTTCAGCACGCTGCCCATGGCGGCCGGGTCGGCCCCTTCGAGGTTCTGCAACTGGTACTCGAAGCCGCCGCCGGTGGAGAGGCCGATGATGGGCGGCAGATTGAACGCGAGCACGGAGGCGGAGCGTATGCTCTGCACCCCGCCGAACACCCGGCCGATGATCGCCTGCACCTGGTCCGTCGCCGCGGTACGGTCCGCGAACGGCTTGAGCCGCACGACGATGAACGCCGAGTTGCTCTGGTTGCCGCCGTCCAGCAGGGAGAAGCCGACGATCGACAGGATGTTCTGGATCTGCGGGATGCCTTTCAGCACGCCCTCCACGCGCTCGACCACGCCGCGCGTGCGCGTCACGCTGGCGGCGTCGGGGAGCTGGACGGCGACGAAGAAGGCGCCCTGGTCCTCCTCCGGGACGAAGCCGGTGGGCGTGCGCAGGCTCAGCGCATAGATGCCGCCGCCGCAGACGAGCACGAGCAGGATCGCGACCACCGAGACGCGGATCAGCCGGCGGACGATGCTGGCGTAGCCGTCCCGCACCCGGTCGATCCCGCGGCCGAGCCAGCCCATGATCCCGCGCCGCGGCCCGGTGTGGCGGAGGAACACCCCGCACAGCGCGGGCGAGAGGGTGAGCGCGTTGGTCGCGGAGATGAGCATCGCGACCGAGATCGTCACCGCGAACTGGCGGAACAGGGTGCCGGAGAGGCCGGGAATGAAGCCGATCGGCACGAAGACGCTGAGCAGCACGAGGCTGATCGCGATGATCGGCGCCGTGATCTGCGACATGGCTTTCTTGGTCGCTTCCTGCGGCGTGAGGTCCGGCTCCTCCTCCATCACGCGCTCGACGTTCTCGACCACGACGATCGCGTCATCGACGACGACGCCGATGGCCAGCACCAGGGCGAGCAGCGACACCGTATTGGCGGAGTAGCCGAGCAGGAGCAGCACCGCGAAGGTTCCGACCAGGCTGACCGGGACGGCGATGGCGGGAATGATGGTCGCGCGGAGGTTGCCGAGGAACACGAAGACCACGACCACGACGAGCGCGAACGCCTCGAGCAGCGTCTTGATCACCTCGTGGATCGTGTCCGTGACGAAGGTGGAGCTGTCGTAGAAAACCTGGCTTTTCAGCCCCTCGGGGTAGCGCGTGGCGAGGTCGTCGAGCGCCGCCTGCACGCGCGCCGCGGTCTGCACCGCGTTGGCGCCCGGCGCCAGATAGACGCCCATGGTCACGGCCGGGTTGCCGTTCAGCCGGCTCTCGCTGTCGCGCGTGGCGGCGCCGAGCTCGACCCGCGCCACGTCCCGCACCCGCAGCACGGAGCCGTCAGGCTCGGCGCGCAGCACGATGGCGCCGAACGCCTCGGGCGTGGTGAGGCGTCCCTTGGTCTGCAGGTTGATCTGGAACTGCGTGTCCTCGCTGGTGGGCCGGGCGCCGACGCGGCCCACCGGCGCCTGCACGTTCTGCGCCTGGATCGCCTGGATGATGTCGGAGGGCGCCAGCTTGAGGCTGATCAGCCGGTTGGTGTCGAACCAGATGCGCATGGAGTAGTCGAGCGCGCCGAACAGGCTGGCCTGGCCGACGCCGTTCACGCGGGAGAGGCGGTCGAGCACGTTAATCGTCACGTAATTCGATATGAAAAGCGGATCGAGCTTGCCGCCCTCGGCCGAGAACGACAGGAACTCCAGGATGGCGCTCGAGCGCTTCGCGACCGTGACGCCGCTGCGCTGCACCTCCTGCGGCAGGCGCGACAGCGCCGCCTGCACCCGGTTGTTCACGTTGACGGTGTTGATGTCGGCGTTGGTGCCGAGCTCGAAGCTGACCGTCAGCCCGTAGCTGCCGTCATTGGCGCTGTTCGACTTCATGTACAGCATCTTGTCGACGCCGTTGACCTGCGCCTCCAGCGGCTGCGCCACCGTCGCCTCCACCACCGCCGCCGACGCGCCGGGGTAGCGCGCCGTGACCTGCACCTGCGGCGGCACGATATCGGGGAACTGCGCCACCGGGATGCGCAGCATGGCCAATGCGCCCGCAATCGTAACGAGTATCGCGATAACGATTGCGAGCCGCGGCCGGTCAACGAAGACGGACGAGATCACGGCCCTACGTCCTCGGCGCCTGGGGCGGCATCGTCGGCCCCGCCCCCGCCGGCGCCGGGTTCACCACGATGCCGGGCCGTACCCGCTGCACCCCGTCCGCCACCACCGTCTCGCCTTCCTTCAGCCCGCCCGAGATCACCGCGACCTCCGGCGTGCTCTGCCCCAGCTGCACCCGGCGCTGCTCCGCCTTGTTGTCCGGCCCCACTACCCAGACGTAGCTGCCCTGCTGGTCCTGCAGCACAGCCGCCCGCGGCACCCCCAGCGCCTGCACCGGGTCCACCCCCTGCAGCACCACCGTCACGAACTGCCCATCCGTCAGCTCGCGGTTGCCGGGCTCGCCCAGCTTCGCGCCGGGCAGCAGCGGGTTGGCGATGACGGCCCGCACCGTCAGCGTGTCCGTGTTCGGCGCCACCGTCGGGTCGATGTAGTCGAGCTTGCCCTCCGGCCCGTACATCTTCCCGTTCGACAGCCGCAGCTTGACGATCGCCGCGCTGAACCCGCCCTCCCGCGCGTAGCGGTCCCGCAGGTCGATCGCCGTGCGGACCGAAACGGGGAACAGCACGTACATCGGGTCCTGGCTGACGATCGTCGCCAACGTGCCGGTCTGCGGGCTCACCACGTTGCCCACCGTCACCGTCGTGCGGCTGATCTTGCCGTCGATCGGAGCCTTGATCTCGGTGTAGTCCAGGTTGATCTGCGCCTGCCGCAGCTGCGCCTGCGCCGCCGCCACCTGCGCCGCCTGGCTCCGCTGCAGCGCCAACGCGTCATCCACCCGCGAGCGCTGCCCGGCGGGCGTGTTCAGCAGCTCCTGCGCCCGGGTGAGGTTCAGGTTGCCGCCCTGCAGCACCGCGTTGGCCTGCGCCACCGCCGCCGCCGCCGCCGCCACCTGCGCCTCGAACGGCGCCCGCTCCAGCCGGTAGAGCACGTCGCCCTCGTGCACCTCGGCGCCCTCGTTGAACAGCCGCTCGGTGAGGACCGCCGTCAGCCGCGCGACCAGCTCCACCCGGTTCACCGCCTGGATGCGCCCGACGAACTCGCTCGTCTCGATCACCGAGCGGCGCTCCGCCTTGACGACGCCAACCGCAGGCGGCCCGGCGGGTCCGCCGGGCTGGGCGAGGGCAGGGGCGCCGGCCCAGCCGAGTGCAGCGGAGAACAGGACCGCCAGGGCGAGAGCGAGGCGCGCGCGGAGTTGCATGGGTCGATCAATCATGGTGCCATTTATCAGCTAGTCCGGCTCGCGCCGGAGGAAACCGCGCCGTCGCGCGAAGTTGCGCGGCGCCTCATAGCACACACCCGCTGCAGCACGGAAAGCCCAACCATGACCCACCCCGTCACCATCTGCGAAGTCGGCCCCCGCGACGGCCTGCAGATGGCCCGCTCCCGCATGGCGACCGCCGACAAGATACGCTGGATCGAGGCCATCGCCGCCGCTGGCGTGCGCGAGATCGAGGTCGGCAGCTTCGTCTCCCCCGCCACGTGCCCGCCTTGGCCGACACCGCCGAGGTCGTGCGCGCCGCACTCAGCCTGCCCGGCGTCACCATCGCCGCCCTCGCCGCCAACCTGCGCGGCGCCGAGGCGGCGCTGGCCGCCGGCGCCCACCGCATCCTGGTGCCAGTCTCGGTCAGCGAGGGCCATAGCCGCGCCAACGTCAACCGCAGCACCTCCGAGCAGGTCGCCGAGTTCCGCCGCATCGTCGAGCTGGTCGGCAGCAAGGCGCCCTCGGTGCACGTCGTCGGCGCCTGTTCCACCGCCTTCGCCTGCTCGATCGACGGCGCCGTGCCCGAGGCCGCCACCGTCCGCATAGCTGCCGCCCTCGCCGAGGCCGGCGCCCACCAGGTCCAGCTCGCCGACACCGTGGGCTACGCGCACCCCGCCCAGGTCCGCTCCGTGGTCCGCGCCGTGCGCGCCGCCATCGGCGACCGGCTGGAGGGCCTGCACCTGCACGACACGATGGGCCTCGGCCTGGCCAACGCGCTGGCCGGGCTGGAGGAGGGCATCCGCAGCTTCGACGCCTCGCTCGCCGGGCTGGGCGGCTGCCCGTTCGCGCCGGGGGCGTCCGGCAACATCGTCACGGAGGACCTGGTGTTCATGCTGGAGAGCATGGGGTTCTCGACGGGGATCGACCTGGCGCGGCTGGTTGCTGCGCGCGCGGTGCTGGCGGAGGCGCTGCCGGATGAGCCCGTGCACGGGGCGGTGGCGCGCGCGGGCTTGCCGAGAACGTTCCGGGCGGCGGCGTAGACGGGGCGGTCTACGACGTAAGAAGTGTCATGAGATCACCTGTCTTGCGGACTCACCGGCGGCGACTTGGTTGGCCCTGTCCACCTCGCCCTGAAACCGTAAGTCTGGCTATCTGGTAACTGCCCAGGGTGTCGCGGAAAGCTCAAGTGATCCGCAGTTCGGCGACCAGGTTGTCGGGTTGGCCTGTCAGGGCGGCCAGCAAATCCCAGCCCTGCTTTCTTGCGGTTGAG
>JBBSIT010000278.1:0-6101 GCA_038231995.1 Acetobacterales bacterium
ACCTGTGGGAGGACAGCCGCGACCTCGCCGAGCATGCACTGATGTATACGCGCGCGCAGATCAGGGCCGCAGAGGAGGCGCAGAAGCAGGCGCAGCGCAGTCGCCTCGTCTAGCACTACAGTTGCGCTTTGCGCTTCAGATGTGAGCGCCTTGCGGCGGCTTGGTGGGCGCGTCGCCAGAGCGACCAGGCGATGACGTGGGCGGGGCGGCGGGGCGTGGCGCTGGCCCGACGCCGCCCGCGCGGCCGCTTCGGTGTGGTGGCTGGGTGGGCGCTCCCCCCTCCTTTTTTACTCAATCACCCCCCCCCCGCCCCCGCCCCCCCCCCCCCCCCCCCCCTTAACTGAGAGGACACAACCATGAAGCTGCTGCGCGTCGGCGAACCAGGCGCCGAGAAGCCTGCCCTGCTCGGGCCGGACGGCCAACTGCGAGACTTGTCCGGCAGCATCCGCGACTTCGATGCCCAGGTGCTCTCGCCGGATGGCCTCGCCCTGCTCGCCACGCTCGACCCGGCGTCGCTGCCCGTCCTGCCAGCGGGCCGCATCGGGCCGTGCATCCCGCGGCCGCTCAACTTCGTCTGCATCGGGCTGAACTACGCGGACCACGCGGCCGAGACCGGGGCGGCGATCCCCAAGGAGCCCATCATCTTCCTGAAGTCGCTCAGCGCGTTCCAGGGGCCGAACGACGACGTGCATATCCCACGCGGCTCCAAGAAGACGGATTGGGAGGTGGAGCTCGGCGTCGTCATCGGCAGCACGGCGCGCTACGCCCAGGCGCACGAGGCGATGGACCATGTGGCGGGGTACTGCGTGGTCAATGACGTGAGCGAGCGCGAGTTCCAGACCGAGCGGGGCGGCACCTGGGACAAGGGCAAGGGCTGCGACACGTTCGGGCCGACCGGGCCCTGGCTGGTCACGAAGGACGAGGTGCCGGACCCGCAGGCGCTGCGCATGTGGCTCGACGTGGATGGGCAGCGAATGCAGGACGGCAGTACGCGGACGATGATCTTCGACGTGCGGCAGCTCGTGAGCTACGTCAGCCACTTCATCACGCTGCACCCCGGCGACATCATCAGCACGGGGACGCCGCCCGGCGTGGGCATGGGCAAGAAGCCTACACCGGTGTTCCTGAAGGGCGGCGAGACCATGCGGCTCGGCGTCGAGGGGCTGGGGGAGCAGACGCAGAGAGTGGTGGCGGCCTGACCGGCTGACGGGATCGGTTCGGGCCATGGCGCGTTAGGGCTGAATCCGGTAGAGTTCAGCCCATGTCCGATGTTCCTGCCACCCGCGCCAGCACGCCCATCCCGCCCGCGGGCGTGCCCGGCCTCGATGGGTTGATGACGCTCGCGGTCGGCGTGGTCGTGGTCGCCGGGCTGTATATCGGGCGCGAGGTGCTGATCCCGATCACGCTGGCGGTGCTGCTGTCCTTCGTGCTGGCGCCGCTGGTGCGGCTGCTGCGCCGGGCGCATCTCGGGCGCACGCCGTCGGTGCTGCTCGCGGTGATCGCGGCGCTCGGAATCATCCTGGGCCTCGGCGCCATCATCGGCGGGCAGGTGGCGCAGCTCGCCTCCGACATCCCGCGCTATGCGGCGACGATCGAGCAGAAGGTGGACACGGTCCGCACGCAGACGCTGGGGCGGATGGCGACGTTGACCGGGCAGTTCGGCAACCGGCTGAGGCAGGCGGGCAACAACGCCGCCGAGGCCACCGGCGCCGAGCCGGAAGCCGCGCAGGAGGGGCCGAAGCCGCTCGCGGTCGAAGTGCGCCAGCCCGCGGCGTCGCCGATCGAGACGGCGCAGAGCATCCTGGAGCCGATCCTGCACCCGTTGGCCACCATGGGCATCGTGCTCATCGTGACCGTATTCATCTTGTTGCAGCAGGAGGACCTGCGGGACCGGCTGATCCGCCTGCTCGGCTCGGGCGACCTGCACCGGACCACGGCGGCGATGGACGACGCGGCGCGGCGGCTGAGCCGCTATTTCCTCACCCAGCTCGCGCTCAATGCCGCGTTCGGGCTGTTCATCGCGCTGGCGCTGGCCGCCATCGGCGTGCCGAACTGGGCGCTGTGGGGCATCATCTCGGGGCTGTTCCGCTTCGTGCCCTATGTCGGCGCGATCCTGTCGAGCGCGCTGCCCATCGCCATGGCGGCGGCGGTCGATCCGGGCTGGTCCATGGTGATCTGGACGGCAACGGTGTTCCTGTTCACGGAAACCGTGATGGGTCAGGTCGTCGAGCCCTTGGTGTACGGCCACAGCACCGGGCTGTCGCCTGTGTCGGTCGTGATCGCGGCGATCTTCTGGACCTGGCTGTGGGGGCCGATCGGCCTGATCCTGGCGATGCCGCTCACCTTGTGCCTCGTCGTGCTGGGCCGGCACATCGACCGCCTGGAGTTCATCGACGTGCTGCTGGGCGACCGCCCGGCGCTGACGCCGATCGAGAGCTTCTATCAGCGCATCCTGGCCGGCGACGCGGACGAGGTGCTGGCCCAGGCGGAGATCATGCTGAAGACGCGCTCGCTGTCCTCGTACTACGACGAGGTCGCGATCAAGGCGCTGGAGCTGGCTGCGAACGACGTGGCGCGCGGGGTGGTCAGCGAGCCGCAGCTTGACCGCATACGGGTCGCCGTCGATCACGTCGTGACCGACCTGGCCGACCACGACGACATCGACCCGGTGCCGGACAATCCCGACGGCACCGCGGCCGCGCCGGCGAAGAACGAGCGCGAGCTGCCGGAGTCGCCGCCGCCGGACAGCATCGAGGGAGCGTTGCCGGCAAGCTGGCAGGGCGCCGCCCCCGTGCTCTGCGTCGCGGCGCGCGGCGCGCTGGACGAGGCGGCGTCCGAGATGCTGATGCAGATCCTGGGCAAGCACGGCCTCGGCGCCCGCGTCGTCCCGGAGCAGCAGGTCGCGCGCGGCGAGATCGCCGCCCTGGACGTCACGGGCGTGCAGATGGTCTGCGTGTCCTACCTCGACCCAGCCGGCAACCCGTCCACGCTGCGCTACCTGATCCGCCGGCTGCGACGGCGCCTGCCCGCAGCGCGCATCGTGGTGGCGATCTGGCAGGCGGAGGAGGCGTTCCTCAAGGACGAGCGCATGCGCGCCCTGGTCCGCGCGGACGACTACACGACGACCCTGCGGGACACGGTGAACGTCTGCATCGAGGCGGCGCGGACGGCGGACGGGGTGGCCGTGCCGGTCGCGGCTTAACGGGAATTCCGGCGCAGCGTAAGAGGTCAGCGACTCACTCCCGCGGGCCGCCCGTCACCCAGGCCAGGACGAACATCAGCAGGCCGATCGCTACGGCCAGCTCCGCCCAACGGAACACCAGAAGGTCTGCGCGCACGCCGAGCGGCGGTGACCCGGGCAGGGCGTAGCGCATTGCGGGCAAGGCGAAGAGCATGCCGCTGAGAAAGCCGGCCAACGTTGATTCCATTTTCCGGATGCGCAGGAAAACGAGGCCGCCGATCGTGAGCGCAGCTCCGGCGATCAGCGTCATCATGACATAGAGCGCCAGCGCGAGGAAGGCGAGCGCGCCGGTGCGCCGGACGTTGAACCGGAGCCGGACCTCACCCGTGCCGCTGCTCGTCTCCTCGGCCGCGACGACGGTCCATCCTCCGATCGCCTCCCACACGGTCAGGCGCACCGGCACGAGGGGTGCTCGATCGTTGGACGGGTGGAAGCCCTCACGGGCGGTGACCTGCAGGGCGGCCTGGAACCGCTCAAGCGGGTAGAGGGCGATTCTGCTGCCGCTCAGTGTCGCCTGCATCTCGGTCGGCGGCATCGGCTCGTCGGCGCGGAAGGCCAGCTCCTGCACGACGTCCCCGTCATCGATGCGAACCGTCAGGTCCCGGCCGGCGGTGTTCGGGCGCCCGCCTCGCAGAGCGGCGCTCGGCTTGACGTGGAGCCGCAGATGCATGGCCTCGTTGACGGGGTCGACGCTGACGACCTCGGCATAAATGCCGAGTTGCGGGACGCCATCGCCCGCCGGCGGCGCGCCGAGGTGCTGCTCGGTATTCGTTAAGTCCTTGCTGATGCTGGGCACGAGCGCGGCGTAGCCCAACGCCACCGAGAACAGCGCGGCGGTTAGCACCCATGCCTTGTGTGTCCGACGCACGCTGTGTGGCACTCCTACGATGACAGCCGTCATGCGGCCTGACGCAGCATCAGCAGGCGCGAAAGGCGGCTTTATGAGAGTCTTGCGCGAATCATCGCCATAGTCCTTCTGCGCCTGAGAAGCCCCGGCACGGCAAGAAGGACCAAGCACGCCAGCGAGATAAAGACCCCAGCGGGTTCGGGCGGCCGGGCGGCCAGGGTGAGCTCGATATGCCGCGTGCCCGCGGGATAGCTGATCGTCACCAGGCCCTCGCCTGGCGATGGGGACACCGGGCGGGATAGCCCGGAGTCAGCGTCGATGGCTCGCCAGCCCGGAACATAGAGCTGACCGATCCTGGCGCTGCCGGCGCCGGTCGCGGTCAGTTCCAGGCCGATGTGCCGGGGGCGCCATTCCGTCACCTCGATGCGCGCCTCGCCGTCAACGGCCTGCACGCGCGGCGGGAGAGGAGGCAGCGTATCGAATTGACCTCCATTGTAGAGCGGCAATCCATCCGCAGGCAGCGGCGCCTGCACGGTTTTGGGCCGAAACAAGCCGTAATCGGCAGCATACGCGAGCCTCTTGCTCCAAAGCCCGGCGTTGATGTCGAACACGCCGGCATGGACCGCAACGACAGCCGCACAGGCAGCGACGCACAGCGTCGCACCTCCCATCGCAGTCGCGACGACCCGGGCGTCGTACCGCCGCGCAAGGCTGGCCACGCACACCCCGATCAGACCGGATGCAAAGAGATCGAGGAGCAGGAACAAGCGGGACGTGAACTGCACGGTCCAGGTGATGGGAAGCATGAGCCACAACGGGCGTGCCCAAATCCCCATCAGGGCGAATGCAAGCAGGGCAAGCACGCCGCAGACGCCGAAGAACGACGACCTGCATCCGGTGCGGAAGGCAACCCCGGCCAACCCGGCCAGGAGCACGGCGTAGGCAACGAACATGATGCGCTCGAACAGCTCGAGCCGTGTCCCGTCCAGGGTTCCGAACATGAAGGCCTTGGGCAGCATCTCTGCGATCGGCATCCTGACCTCAGGACTGTAGGCCAGCGCCGGCACCAGGTAGAAAGCAGTCAGGCCGATGCCGAGCGCTGTTGCGGCCAGGACCCACAATCCGGTCCGTGCCGCATGCGGGCGCGGCGGCCAGCCCAGGCGCGCCACAGCGTAAACCAGCGGCAGGCCGGCGACGATGAACTCGACCACGACGCTGCAGAGCGTTGCTGCCGCAATGCCGAACGCGATCAACGGGAGTCCCGCCGCCCTCCGGTCCAGGAACAACTCGACCCCCAGCAAGGCGAGGGGCACGAAGGCCATTGCGGCATATTCGGAGTAGTCGGCCCGAATAAGCAGGGCAACGAAGACATGATTGGGGGAGGCGAGGTAGAATATGGCGCCCGCCACCGCAGCGGCATGAGGCAGCACCCGGGCGAGCCACAGATAGCTGGTGATTCCCGAGAGAAGGCCCAGGAAGACAACGGCCGCGCCGAGTTGGGAGAATGAACTCTCGGCACCGAATAAACGGAAAATGCTTGAAATGTAGTATCCGAGCGGAGCGTAATAGAAGAAATGCGGGCTGCCTAGGCCTGCGTTCATTGACATCAGCCATCTGGGATAGAGATCGCCATCCCAGAGCTGCCGGCTGAACTCGATCGCGGTGACGCCGTGATACCGTGAATCCCAGGCGTCCGCGGGGAAGCCATTCCACGCCACGGGAGCATACGCGACCAGCGTGGCGAGGATCAGCCATGGCAGGGCGGCATGCAGCCGGCCCTCCCGCCGCGGGACCGGCGGGATGAAGCCGGGCCTCATCGTCCCGCACGCCTCAAAACCGAGGGAAGCATAGACAGCCCTGATGGATTGAAGCCGAATCTGTGCAAGGCACCACCACCGTCAGGCTGATATATTCGTCCCGCAACTATGCCATATTCGGTAACTGCCCAGGTAGGACCCATCGGACAGCGGCTTGACACGGGACTCGCGGCGTGAGTCAAGCTCTCCCTGTCGC
>JBBSIT010000279.1:0-6086 GCA_038231995.1 Acetobacterales bacterium
CCGCCAATGCCACAACCAACTCGTCACGCGTCGTCATGCTGATCAGCCTCATGCTCGCCCCCGCCGGCGAACACCGGTGGGGAGCAAATTACGTGAGGCAACAGGTCGTCCAATGGGAGCAGTTCAGGCGAGGCAATGCGCACCCGCGTCGTCTCCGCCGCGTTCGACGAGGCGCAGCGCCGCTGGACGGTGCGGACCGACCGGGGCGACCAGGTGTCCGCCCGGTTCTGCATCATGGCGACGGGCTGCCTATCCGCCGGGCGCCTGCCGGAAGTCCCTGGGATCGAGGAGTTCCGCGGCCCGACCTATCACACGGGGCAGTGGCCGCACGAGGGCGTGGACTTCGCCGGGCAGCGGGTCGGCGTGATCGGCACCGGGTCATCGGCCATCCAGGCGATCCCGGTCATCGCCGAGCAGGCCGGCACGCTGTTCGTGTTCCAGCGCACGCCCAACTACAGCCTGCCGGCCCGCAACGTCCCGCTCACGCCCGACTACGAGGCGAGCTGGAAGACGCGCTATCCCGTGCGCCGGGAGGAGGCGCGCCACACGCGGTCCGGCACGATCTACGATTTCGGCCAGACCTCGGCGCTGGCCGTCCCGCCCGAGGAGCGGGAGCGGGAATACGCGGCGCGGTGGGCGAAAGGCGGCGCGAATTTCATGACCGGCTTCACCGACCTCGCCACCAACGAGGACGCGAACGCCACGGCCGCCGGCTTCGTGCGCGACCGCATCCGCGAGATCGTGCATGACCCGGCGACGGTCGAGAAACTGACCCCGCGCGACTACCCGATCGGCACCAAGCGCATCTGCGTCGATACCGGCTACTTCGAGACGTTCAACCGGCCGAACGTCGAGCTGGTCGATCTCCGCGCCTCGCCGCTCGTCGCGATCACGGCCGACGGCGACCGCACGCGGGATGCGGAGTACGCGCTGGACAGCATCGTGTTCGCGACCGGCTTCGACGCGATGACGGGCGCGCTGACCCGCATCGCCATCACCGGCCGGAACGGGGCGAGCCTGGCCGAGAAGTGGGCGGCGGGGCCGCGCACGTATCTCGGCCTGATGACGGCCGGGTTCCCGAACCTGTTCCTCATCACCGGGCCAGGCAGCCCGTCGGTGCTGAGCAACATGATCGTCTCGATCGAGCAGCACGTGGACTGGATCGCCGGCTGCCTGGCCGCGCTGCGGGACCGCGGCGCCGACTGCATCGAGGCGGAGGAGGCGGCCGAGGATGCCTGGGTCGAGCACGTCAACGAGGTCGCGCATACGACGCTCTACCCCGCGCGAACTCCTGGTACATGGGCGCGAACGTCGTCGGCAAGCCGCGCGTGTTCATGCCGTATATCGGCGGGGTGGGGAAATACCGGGACAAATGCGGGGAGGTCGCCCAGAGCGGCTACGAGGGCTTCCGCGTGAGCGCCGCAACGGCCGCGCGGGCCGGCGCGCTCGCCGGACAGGATTGAGGGAGACGAGCATGTACGCATGGGCCGTGGTCGAGAACGGGGCGCCTCTGGTCAGGATCGAGCAGCCGACGCCGGAGCCCACGGGGACCGAGGTGCTGGTCGAGGTCACGCATTGCGGGGTCTGCCATTCCGACCTGCACTTCTGGGAAGGCCATTACGAGCTGGGCGGCGGCAAGCGGATGCTGCTGCGCGACCGCGGGGTGACGCTGCCGCGCGCCATCGGGCACGAGATCCTCGGCCGCGTGGCGAAGCTGGGGCCGGAGGCGGAGGGCGTGGCCGTCAGGGACCGGCGCATCGTCTATCCCTGGATCGGCTGCGGCCAGTGCCGGCGCTGCCGCGCGGGGGAGGACAACCTCTGCGCCAACCAGCGCAGCCTCGGCGTCATGCGCGACGGCGGCTTCGGCTCGCATGTCCTGGTGCCGCATCCGCGCTACCTGATCGACCCGGGCGACGTCGACCCGGCGGTGGCCGCGACCTTCGGCTGCTCCGGCATCACGGTGCTCAGCGCCATCCGCAAGGTGATGCCGCTGGAGCCGTCGGACCCGGTCGTGCTTGTGGGCGCCGGCGGCCTCGGCCTCGCCGCCATCGCCATGCTGCGCGCGCTCGGGCACGAGGCAATCATCAGCGTCGATATCAGCGAGGAGAAGCGCCAGGCGGCCCTGGATGCCGGGGCGACGGCGGTGGTGGACGGCAACGGCCCCGACGTGGCCAAGGCGATCATCGAGGCGGCGGGCGGCCCGGTGCTGGCGGCGATCGACTTCGTGAACGGATCGGCCACGGCCCGCTATGCGCTCGACGCCTTGGCCAAGGACGGCACGATGGTGCAAGTGGGCGTATTCGGCGGCGAGATCAACTTGTCCCTGATCGGGCTGATCTTCCGCGCGACCACGATCATGGGGAACAACACCGGCAGCGTCGCCGACCTGCAGGAGGTCGCGCGGCTGGCGCGGGAGGGGAAGCTGGCGCCGCTTCCCGTGACGCGGGTTCCCAAGGACGAGGCCAATGCGGCGCTGATGCGCCTGCGCGACGGCCGGGTCACGGGGCGGCTGGTGCTGATGACGGAGGGCGTTTCAGGCGCGTAAGGGGCGGAAGAAGGCGCGGATCTCCGCCGCTAGCGCGTCCGGCTGCTCCATCGCGGCGAAGTGCCCGCCGTGCGGCATCACGCTCCAGCGGCGGATATCCGTATAGGTGCGCGCGGCCAGCGAGCGCGGCGGGTGCAGCATCTCCTTGGGGAACTCGCAGTAGCCCATCGGCACGTCCACGGTGCCGGGGATGGGCCAGGGGCCGTGCAGGCGGGCGTAATACGGCCAGAACGACGAGCCGATGGCGCCGGTGAACCAGTAGAGCCCGATATTGGCGAGCAGCTGGTCCTTGGTGAACACCGACTCCACGTCGCCCCCGCAGTCCGACCACGCCCGGAACTTCTCGACGATCCAGGCCGCCAGTCCCGCCGGCGAGTCCGTCACGGCGAAGGCCAGCGTCTGCGGCCGCGTACCCTGGATCGACTGGTAGCCCGTCTCGTCCTTCATCCAGGCCTTGAGCTCGTCCAGGAAGCGCTGCTCCTCCGGCGTGGGATCGGTCACGCTCGCCGGGTCGCGCCGGACCGCCAGCATGTTCAGGTGGATGCCGGCCAGCTTGTCCGGGTGCACGGCGCCGAGGCGGGAGGCGATGAACCCGCCCCAGTCGCCGCCCTGGGCGCCGAAGCGGGAGTAGCCGAGCACGCGGGTCATCAGCTCGGCGAAGCAGTCGGCGATCGCCTCGACGCCGAAGCGCGGCTGGCCCGGCCGGAACGAGAAGCCATAGCCCGGCAGCGACGGCGCCACGACGGTGAAGGCGTCCACCGGATCGGCGCCGAAGCGCGCGGGGTCGGTGAGCCGGGGGATCAGCTCCAGGAACTCGAACACCGAGCCGGGCCAGCCATGCGACAGCAGCAGCGGCAGGGGCGCCGGTCCCTGGCCGGGCACGTGGAGGAAGTGCAGGTCGATGCCGTGCAGGGGCGCCGTGTATTGCGGGAAGGCGTTGAGCCGCGCCTCCTGCGCGCGCCAGTCGAAGCCGGTGCGCCAGTACTCGGCCAGGTTCCGCATGAAGTCGAGATCGGTGCCGTAAGCCCAGGCCGGGCCGGGCGCCTGGTCGGGGAAGTGGGTGCGGCCGAGGCGCTCGCGCAGGTCAGTCAGCCTGTCGTCCGGGATGCGGGCGGTGAAGGGGACGGGTTCTGTGGTCACGGTGATGATCCTGAGCGCGAGATGGAGGGGAGCTTACGCCGGCTGGATGCCGGCCTCGTTGACCAGCCTGCCCCACTTCGCGACCTCCGCCTGGATGAAGCGGCCGAACTCGGCCGGGGAGGTGGGCTGGGGTTCGACGCCGAGCTCGATCAGGCGCTGCTGGGTCTCCGGCGCCGACAGGATCTTGTTCATCTCCGCGTTCAGCCGCCCGACGATCGGCTGCGGCGTGCCGGCCGGCGCCAGGATGCCGGTCCAGGACTCGATGTCGAAGCCGGGCAGGACCGTCTCGTTGAGTGTCGGCAGGTCGGGCACGATCGCGCTGCGGCTCAACGACGTGACTGCCAGGGCCCGCAGGTCGCCCGACTTGACGAAGGCCACGCTGCTAGAGATGTCGGCGAACATCACCGCGATCCGGCCGCCGACGAGATCGGTCAGCGCCGTCGGGTTGCTGCGATAGGGCACCCGCAGGATGGGCGCGCCGGTGCCGCGCTTGAACGTCTCGGCCATGACGTAGCTGGTGGAGCTGCCGGAGCCGTAGCTCAGCTTGTCCGGGTTGGCCTTAGCAAAGGCGACCAGCTCCTGAACCGACGTCACGGGGAGCTGTGCGTTGACGACCAGGAAGTAGCCGAAGGCGCCGAGACGGCCGATCGGGGCGAAGTCCTTCACCGGGTCATAGGACATCGTCTTGAACAGGCTCGGATTCGCCCCGTGCGCCGAGTTGGTGGCGAACAGGAGCGTGTAGCCGTCCGGGGCGGAGTGCGCGACCGCGTTCGCGGCGATCATGCCGGTCGCTCCGACCTTGTTCTCGATGATGATGTTCTGGCCGAGCGCCGGCCCGAGCTGCTGGCCGACGATGCGGGCCGTCACGTCGCTGCCGGCCCCGAAGGGGACGACGAGCGTGATCACGCGGCTCGGATAGGTCTCGCCGCGCGCCGCGTCTGCCGCCAGTGCGGCCCCGCCGAACGCCGCGCCGGCCAGGAATTCACGCCGCTGCATCGTTGCCTCCCATGGATTGATGGCGGATGTCCGCCCTTCGCCGCAAGTGCGCCCTACTGGACCAGCGGGCACCCGCCTGCCGCCAGCGGACGGAACGCCTCCGCGGCCGGGACGGTGGAGATGAGCTTGTAGTCGTCCCAGGGGCCCTTGGACTCGGCCGGCCGCTTGACCTCGAACAGGTGGAAGTCGTGGATGGCGCGCCCGTCCTTGCGGACCGAGCCCTTGCCGAAGGCGTCGTCCTCGGCCGGGAGGCGCTGCATCGCCGCCATCACCGCCGGCGCGTCCACGCTGCCCGTCTCGCGGACCGCCTTGAGATAGTGCAGGACGCCGGAATAGACGCCCGCTTGCAGCATGGTGGGCTTGCGCCCCCGCATCCGCGCGCTGAAGCGCTCGGAGAACGCGCGGGTGCGGTCGTTCAGGTCCCAGTAGAACGGCGAGGCCAGGTAGAGGCCCTGCGCCGTCTCCAGGCCCAGCGACTCGACATCCGTGATGAGGGTCAGCAGCGCGGCCAAGCGCTGGCCGCCGCGTCCCACGCCGAACTCGTGCGCCTGCTTCACCAAGTTGATGAAGTCGATGGACGCGTTGGCGAGCGCGATCATCTGGGCGCCGCTGTTCTGCGCGGTCAGCAGGTAGGAGGAGTAGTCCGCCGCGAAGGCCGGGTTCTTGACGCTGCCGACGATGGTGCCCCCGAGCGCCGTGACCGCTTGCGCGGTGTCGCGCTCCAGCGCCGCGCCGAACGCGTAATCGGCGGTGACGAAGAACCAGGCTTTCTCGCCCTGGGTCACCAGCGCACGGGCGACCGCGTTGCCGGTGGCGAAGGTGTCGTAGGTCCAGTGCACCGTGTTGGGCGAGCAGGCGCGGCTGGTGAGGTCGCTGGTGCCGGTCCCCGACGCGATGAAGATCGTGCGCGGGGAGTTCCGCACCGCCTCGCTGACGGCCAGGCCGGCCGAGGAGAACGGGACGTCGGCGATGACGTTCACGCCCCGGTTCGCCATCCAGTCGCGGGCGATCGTGGAGGCGGTGTCGGGCAGGTTCTGGTGGTCGGCCGGGATCACGTCGATCGTGATGCCCGGCAGGAGTGTCGCGGCCTCCTCGGCCGCCAACTGCGCCGCCACCACCGAGCCCTGCCCGGTCGCGGCGGCATTGCGGGCGTTCATGTCGGTCAGGACGCCGATCGTGATCCGCTGCCCGGGGATCTCGGCCCATGCCGGGCCGCAGGCGACGGCCAGCGCCGCCAAGGCCAGCCATATCCTGATCTTACGCATCTAAACCGCGTCCAGTTCGAGACCCATAGTTGTTGTGCTTGGCTGCACGGCGGTCATTCCCATATGGCGGCTTTCTGGTGAAGGTGTCGTCAGAACTGATGTTACGAGTTGATCGTGAGCGCTGGGGTCAGACGCGGGCA
>JBBSIT010000280.1:0-6080 GCA_038231995.1 Acetobacterales bacterium
CCGCGCCCCGGTGCTGGACGACGTATGGCGGTTCATCAAGGCGCTCCCAGCCGCGCCCCTACACGCCGGCGGCTAACACAGGGTATAAGGCGGCGCCAAATCGGAGCCCGCCTTGACCGCACCTCTCACCCTCGTCACCGGCGTGACCGGGTTCGTCGGCTCCGCCGTGGCCCGCACCCTGCTCGCCCGCGGGCACCGGCTGCGCCTGTTGGCCCGGCCGGGCGGCGACCGTCGCAACATCGCCGGGCTCGATGCCGAGCTGGCCGAGGGCGACCTGCTCGACGCTGGCTCCCTCGCGCGCGCCGTGGCGGGCTGCCGCTACGTGTTCCACGTGGCCGCCGATTATCGCCTCTGGGTGCCCGACCCGGCGCCCATGCTGCGCGCCAACGTGGACGGCACCCAGGCCCTGCTGCGCGCGGCGAAAGCGGCCGGTGCGGAGCGGATCGTCTATTGCAGCAGCGTCGCGGCCCTGCACCTGGTCGGCGATGGCACGCCGGGCACGGAGCGGACGCCGGAGCATCCGGACCATATCGTTGGCGCCTATAAGCAGTCGAAATATCGTGCGGAGCAGGCCGTGCTGGCGATGGTGCGGGACGAGGGGGTGCCGGCGGTGATCGTGAACCCGTCCACCCCCGTCGGCCCGCGCGACATCAAGCCGACGCCGACGGGCAAGATGATCCGCGACGCCGCGGCCGGGCGGATGCCGGCCTATGTCGATACCGGGCTGAACGTGGTGCACGTGGACGACGTGGCGGAGGGGCACGCGCTGGCGCTGGAGCGCGGCCGGATCGGCGAACGCTACATCCTCGGCGGCGAGGACCTGCACATGCCGGCGCTGTTGGCCATGGTGGACGCCGCCGTGGGCCGCCGGCCCCAACGGCGCGCCCGGCTGCCGCACGGCGCGCTGCTCCCCGTCGCGCTCGCCGCCGAGGCCCTGGCGCGATTCGCCGGCATCGAGCCGATGGTGACGCGCGAGATGCTGGCGATGGCCCGCAAGCGCATGTTCTTCAGCCACATCAAGGCCGGCGAGGAGTTGGGCTACGCGCCCCGTCCGGCGCGGGAGGCGGTGGCCGACGCGGTCGCCTGGTTCCGCGCCAACGGGATGCTGCGGGCGTGATCGCGCTCGCCACCCTCGCGCTGCTGGTCTGGGCCGGCTTGCTGTTCGCGCATGGCCGGTTCTGGCAGATGGGGCCGATCCTGGCGCCCGCGCGGCCGGCGGGTGCGCCAGACGTGGATGTGGTGGTCCCAGCACGAGACGAGGCGGAGGGCATCGGCCCGGCGCTCGCCTCCTTGCTCGCGCAGGACTACCCGGGTCGGCTGCGCATGGTGCTGGTGGATGACGGCAGCACGGACGGCACCGGCGCCATCGCGCGCGCGCTCGATGATCCGCGTCTGCTGGTGCTCGACGGCCAACCCCGCCCGGCCGGTTGGAGCGGCAAGCTGTGGGCCGTGCATCAAGGCCTGGCCGAGACGCGCGCGGAATACGTCCTGCTGACCGACGCCGACATCCTGCACGACCCGACGCATGTCGCGACCTTGGTGGCCAAGGCGGAGCGGGACGGGCTCGACCTGGTGTCCGAGATGGTCGAGTTGCGCTGCGCGTCGCTCGCGGAACGCCTGCTGGTGCCCGCCTTCGTCTATTTCTTCCAATTGCTCTACCCATTCGCCCGGGTGAACGACCCCCGGAACCGCCTGGCGGCGGCGGCGGGCGGCACCGTGCTGCTGCGAAGGCGCGCGCTCGACCGCATCGGCGGGATCGCTTCGATGCACAGTGCTCTGATCGACGACGTGGTGCTGGCCCGCGCGGTGAAAGCGGGCGGTCCCATCTGGCTCGGCCACAGCCGGCTCGCCCGCAGCGTGCGGCCTTATCCCGATGCCGCGAGCGTCTGGCGCATGGTGGCGCGCACGGCCTACGTGCAGCTCCGCCGCTCGCCCGTGCTGCTGGCGGGCACTGTGCTCGGCATGGCGCTGGTCTGGCTCGCGCCGCCGGGCCTCGCCCTGTTCGGGCACGGGCCGGCGCGCTGGATGGGCGCGCTCGCCTGGGCGGGGGCGGCCGCGTCCTACCTGCCGACCTTGCGGCGCTTCCGGCTGTCCCCGCTCTGGGCGCCGCTCCTGCCGCTGGTCGCCTGCTTCTACATGGCGGCGACGGTCGGCTCGGCGGTGAACCACCATCGCGGCCGCGGCGTCGTCTGGAAGCGCCGCGCCTATCAGGGAGCGGAGCCTTGAGCGCCGTCCTGTCGGTCGAGACCTGGTCGGGCAAGGACCGCGGCGACGAGAACTTCCCGGTCGGCTCCGCGCTGATCCGCCGGAGCCTGCGCCCGCACGTGCATGCCTACTACGCCTTCGCCCGCAACGCCGACGATATCGCCGACAGCCCGGCGCTCGCGCCCGAGGACAAGGTAGCCCGGCTGGACCGCATGGCGGCCGTGCTGCTCGGCGCCGCCGACGGCGGCAGCCCGAGTGCGGTGCGCCTGCGCACGAGCCTCGCCGAGACGGGCATAACACCCCGGCACGCCACCGACCTGCTCGACGCCTTCCGCCAGGACGCGACAAAGCGTCGCTACGCCACCTGGGACGAGCTGCACGACTACTGCCGGCTCTCCGCCATGCCGGTCGGCCGCTACATGCTGGACCTGCACGGCGAGGACCCGGCGACCCATGCGCCCTCCGACCCGCTCTGCGCCGCGTTGCAGGTGCTGAATCACTTGCAGGACGGGAGCCGCGACCTCGCCGAGCTCGATCGCTGCTACCTGCCGCAGGACATGCTGGACGAGGCTGGCGCCGGCGTCGCGGACCTGGCCGGCCCCGCCGCGACGCCGGGTCTGCGCGGGGTGCTGGACGCCTTGCTCGATCAGGTGGACGCGTTGAACGATATGGCGGCAGCACTGCCCAACCAGGTGCGGGACCGGCGGCTGCGGCTGGAGGTGGCCGTCATCCTGGGCCTGTCCCGCCGCCTCGCCCGGCGCCTGCGCGCGGCCGACCCGGTGGCGACCCGCGTCAAGCTTACTAAGCCGGACGTGGCCGCGAGCCTGCTCGGCGCCTTGAGGCGCCTATGACGGCGCTGGGCGCGGAGGCCGCCGACCTCGGCGCGGTCGAGGCGGTCGTGCGCGCCGCCGGGACCTCGTTCTACCGCGGCATGCGCGTGCTGCCGCCGGACCGGCGGGCAGCGATGTATGCGGTTTACGCGTTCTGCCGCCTGGTGGACGACGTGGCGGACGAGCCGGCGCCGATCGAGGACAAGCGCGCCGGCCTCGCCGCCTGGCGCGAGCGCATAGCTGGGCTGTATGCCGGCCGGGCGGACGACCCGGTGACCCGCGTTTTGCTCCGCGCCGTCGAGACCTACGCGCTGCGTCAGGAGGATTTCCTGGCCGTGATCGACGGCATGCAGGCTGACGCCGAGACGACCATCGTGGCGCCTTCCCTCGCGGAGCTGGACCTCTATTGCGACCGGGTCGCCGCCGCCGTGGGCCGCCTGTCCGTGCGCGCGTTCGGTGACGGCTCGGCGGAGGCGGACCGGGTCGCCTGGCATCTCGGCCGGGCGCTGCAGCTCACCAACATCCTGCGCGACTTGGCGGAGGACACGGAGCGCGGCCGGCTCTATCTGCCGCGGGAGTGGCTGGATGACGCCGGCGTGCCGGCCGAACCCGGCGCAGCGCTCCGCTCGCCCGCGCTCGCCGTCGCCTGCGCCCGGGTCGCGGGGCAGGCGCACGAGCATTTCCGGCAAGCCCACGCTGCCATGCAGTTATGTGACAAGCGCGCCATGCGCCCGGCACGACTGATGGGGGCGACCTACGCCGCCGTGCTGCGCCGGCTGGAGCGACGTGGCTGGGAGCGCCCGGCCGAGCCGGTGCGCGTGCCGAAATGGCAGAAGCTGTGGATCGCCTTGCGATACGCCGCTTGAGTCCCATGCTAGGATGCCTCGATGAGCAACGCCCTGCGCAAGCCCATGACGCTCGACGAGTTCCTGGCATGGGAGGAGCGCCAGGAGATGCGCTACGAGTTCGACGGCTTTCAGCCGGTCGCGATGACTGGCGGCACCTACGCGCATGATGCTATCGCCATCAACCTGGCTATCGCACTCGGCACGCGGCTTCGCGGCACGCGTTGCCGTCTGCATGGCTCGAACCTCAAGGTTTCGGTAGAGGACCGGGTGCGCTATCCGGATGCCTCCGTGACCCGCCAGGCGCACGAGAACAGGGATACGGTCGCACGCGATCCCGTCGTGATCTTCGAAGTGCTCAGCCCTGGCACCGCGGGCACCGATCGGATCGATAAACTGCGTGAATACACTGCGCTGGCGTCCCTGCGGCGTTACGTGCTGCTTGAGCCCGACCGCGTTGCCGCGACCGTGTTGGAGCGAGGCGACACGGGCTGGCTCACGAGCATCCTCACGAACGACGCCGTGCTGCGCATGGAGGAGATCGGCATCGGGCTGCCGCTCACCGAACTCTACGAAGGCGTCGACCTTACATCCGACCCCGCCGACAGCGCGGCGTGACGCTCCGGCACGTCCATGTCGTCGGCGCCGGCCTGGCCGGCCTGTCCGCGGCGCTCAGTCTCTTGGAACGCGGCGTCGGCGTGACCGTTTACGAGGCAGGCCCGGCCGCGGGCGGGCGCTGCCGCTCCTATTTCGATCGCGAGCTCGGCTGCCGCATCGACAACGGCAATCACCTGCTCCTGTCCGGCAACCGGGCGGCATGGGCGTTCCTTGAGCGCGTGGGCGCGCGGGGCACGATGGGCGGGCCTGGCGCGCCCGTGTTCCCGTTCATGGACCTGGCGACGTCCGAGCGCTGGACGGTGCGGCCCAACCGGGGGCGGGTGCCGTGGTGGCTGCTGTCGCGGCGACGCCGGGTGCCGGGGGCGCGGCTGTCGGAGTTCCTGTCCGTGCTCGCGCTGCGCCGGGCCGGGCCGGAGGCGACGGTGGGCGACGTGCTGCGCCGGGGCGAGTTGTATCGCCGGCTACTGGAGCCGCTGGCGATCGCGGCGCTGAACACGCCTGTCGAGAGCGCCAGCGCCAGGCTGCTTGGCGCCGTCGTTGCGGAGTGCCTGGCCGCCGGCGGCGCCGCCTGCATCCCCGCCGTCCCGCGCGAGGGGCTGAGCGAGAGCTTCATCGACCCGGCCGCCGCCTGGCTGCAGGCCCGTGGCGCGCAGGTGCTGACCGCGCGCCGGGTGGCCGGGATAGCGGTCGAGGATGGCCGAGTCGTGCGCCTGGGCGACCAAGCGCTCGCCGCTGACGAGGCGGTGGTGCTGGCGGTGCCCGCGCCGGTGGCTGCGTCGCTGCTGCCGGGCCTCACGGTGCCGGACCAGTTCGAGGCGATCCTGAACGTGCACTACCGCACCGACGCCGAGCCGGGGGAGGCCGGGTTCGTCGGCCTGGTCGGCGGCACGACGGAGTGGGTGTTCGTCAAGCCCGGCGTCGTCTCGGTCACGATCAGCGCCGCTAACCGGCTGCTGGATGTGCCGGCGGAGATGCTGGCCGCCACTGTCTGGACCGAGGTGCGCGCCGTGCTCCGGCTGCCCGAGCCGATGCCGCAAACGATGCCACTTTGGCGCGTCGTCAAGGAGAAGCGCGCGACGTTCGCGGCCACGCCGGAGCAGGAGCGCCGGCGGCCAGGTGTGCGCATCGGGATACACAATCTCGCGCTTGCGGGCGACTGGACCGCCACCGGCTTGCCCGGCACCATCGAAGGTGCCATCAGATCAGGCAACACCGCAGCCGCAGCAATCCTCTCCGCCTGACCCGAGTAGACCACGACCATGCCGAGCGAGACCCTGACCCGCCCTGACACCGACGACACCCTGGCGCACGCGATCGACCGCGCCGACGCGGCGTTAGGCCGGCGGCAGAACCCGGACGGGCACTGGGTGTTCGAGCTGGAGGCGGACGCGACCATCCCGGCCGAGTACGTGCTGCTGGAGCACTACCTGGACCGCATCGACCCGGAGCTGCAGGGCAAGATCGGCGTCTATCTCCGGTCCATTCAAGGCGCGCATGGCGGCTGGCCGCTGTTCCACGACGGCGCATTCGATCTCTCCGCGAGCGTCAAGGCCTACTACGCGCTGAAGGCGATCGGCGATGA
>JBBSIT010000281.1:0-6017 GCA_038231995.1 Acetobacterales bacterium
CGCAGCACGGCGCGCACCGCGTCGCGCACCGGGATCAGCCCGCGGATGATGCGCGCGTGCTTGGCGAAGATGCCTTCCTTCACCGTAGCCGACTTCACGGCCACGGGCCGCGGCACGCCGTCGATCACCTGCACCAGCGCGGCGTCGAGGACGAGGTAGCTGCCCTCCTTGACCGTCGCGCCCTCGGCCGCGGTGCCGACCCGCACCCGCGAGCTGCCGGTCGAACGGGCAGTCGAGGACTCTGCCGGGGACGCGACGTGGATGCCGCGCGGCAGGCGCTCCAGGGCAGCGCCAAGGTCAGCTTCCAGCGACACGGACGGGCAATAGTGGCAGGTGTACACCACCCCGAACGGGCTGGTGGTGCGGCCGTGCAGGCCCAGGACCATGTGCGGGTGCTCGGCGAAGTAGCGGTTCACCGCCAGCGCCGGCTCGCCGTCCTCCGCCGGCAGCACCTGCACCAGGTCAGACCACGCGACGCCGCTCGGCCGCTGGTCCGCCCTACGCCTCTGGAAGAACAGCACGTCCACCACGACCTCGGTGCCGGACGCGGCCAGCATGGCGCCCTGCGGCATCCTGACCGCGCCCACCAGGTCGGCCATGCCGGCGATGTGCTCCCGCGCCTTCGGGTCCGCCTTGTCCATCGTGAACCGGCTGGTCACGAAGGCCGCCAGGCCGCCCGGCTTCAGCCGCTCGATCGAGCGCGCGATGAAGTAGTCATGCAGCGACAGGTTCAGCCGCCCGGCCGGGTCGTCCGCCCGCACGGTGCGGTCGCTGAACGGCGGGTTGCCAACCGCCAGGTCGAACAGCTCGGGCAGACGGGCCTTGGTGAAGTCCTCGCACCTGATCCAAGCCTCGGGATAGAGCAGCTTGGCGATCCGGGCCGTGGTTGGGTCCATCTCGATGCCGATGGCGGCCGACCTCGCCGCAACCCTCTCCGGCATCATTGCCAGGAACAGGCCGGTGCCGCAGCCGGGCTCCAGCACGCTTCCGCCGGCGAAGCCCAGCCGCGCCAGGCCGGCCCACGCCGCGCGGACCATGAACTCCGGGGTGTAATGGGCGTACTGCGTCGAGCGCGCGAGGGCCGCCAGCTCGGCGGGCGAGACGAGCTGCTCCAGCTCGCGGCCGAGCTCCTCCCACCCCGGGCGGAACGCCTCGCCCGCGCGGCGGAACAGCGTGTTCGCCAGCTCGCCGGCGCCGAAGCCCACGAAGCGCGCCAGTTGCTCCTGCTCTCTAGCCGTGGCGTGGCGGTCGTCGCCCTCCAGCTCCTGCATGAGCCGGATGGCGGCCAGGTTGTCGGCGGCGCGGGCCTTCCAGCCACGCCCCAGGGCGCGCTCGCCTTCAAGGCGGAAGGTGCGCGCCGAGATGCGCGAGGGTTCCGGGATCGGGGCGGCCTCCACCACGTCCTCGCGCAGGCGCGGGCCGGAGCTGGCAGCCAGGGTGAGGCCGAGGGCGGTCGTGTCGAACAGCGAGAGTGTGAGCTGGGACATAAGGGATCGTCCTGTCGGGCGAACGCCGGCCGCCCGGCTGCCTGGGGAGGCGGCCGGGGGACCGGGTGCGGATGGGACCCACCCCGGTAAGGGGGCAGGCGGGAGGGAGTGCGTTAGGCGGGGCGGATCAGGCGCGGGCTACCAGGCGCCGCCCCCCTCCGGCGGCTGCGCCACCGGCTGCTTCACAGACGGATCGCCAGAGGCGATGGCCTCGATCAGCATGCGCTCCACGTCGCCCACGGCGCCGAGGGCAGCGCGGTGCAGCTCGGAGCCGGCACGCGCGCGGGCGGCCACGTAGATCCAGGCGTCGCGGTCCTCGGCGATCAGGCCGTGAAGCGGGCTGACGGGTTTGCCTTCGGGCAACTCGTCGAAGCGCTGCAGCTGCGCCTGCGGGGCGCCCTCGAAGCTGAGGCCGCAATCGACCACGGCCCAACCCTCCTTCGCGGCAGCGGCGTGGTCGAACGAGACATTCGGGACTGCTGCGGCCGTCGGGGCGGCGGGCATCGTCGTGGCATCCAGAGTGGTGTGCATCGGGGTTCTCCTCATTCTCGTCTTCCTCTCCGAAGACACCCCCGCCCGACCGCGGCCGGGTGGCCGGCGCAAGGGCGCCGCGCAGCGGCGGGATCGTGGCCGGCCCAGCGCAGCGGCCGGCGCGACCCACCCCTTGTGGCGGACGCCGGGCCGTGGTGGCGCCCCCTTCCCTCTTCGACCCCCTGCTCTCTCGCCGCTCCGCATTCCCCTTACGCCTCCTCGCGATCGGTGAGCGCGAGCCAGGCCGCAACGACGACCTCGGCCACGACGACGACGAGGTGCATCGTCCCGAAGCGTGACGGCTCACGGGGCAGACGGGGTGCGGCCCTGGCCGGCCGTGGCAGCCAGGGCCGACACGCGGCCGGTCAATCGCCGAGAGCGGCGCGGACAATCTGGCCGGCCTCGGCCACCACGTCGTGCGCTTCGGCAGAGCCGAGCGCGATCTCGTCCCAGGCCATGACGTTGGCCTCGTGCAAGGTCCGCAGGTCGTCGAGCTTGCCCTCGGCCACGGCCTTGCCGGCAAGGGTCGTCCACCACTTCAGCCACGCCGCCCCGTCCGGCGCGGTGATGCCCGCCTTGCCCGGGCGCAGGATGCCCCACACCGACGGCGGCGACGGCTCGTCCTTGCGGCGCCGCGGCGCGTCCGTGGATGCCTGCGATGCGGGCGCCTTCGGTTGCACGGCAGCGGGCTGGCCAGCGGTCGTCTCCCGTGCCGGAAAGGCCGGGCCAGATGCGGCGGGCACCGTTGCTTTCGGCGCTGCGGGCGGACGCTGACGTGCGGGCGGCGACGCCTGGGCACGCGGTGCCGGACCGGCATCGTTGGCCGGCCGCTCGCCCCGCTGGGCTTGGAAAGCGCTGCCGGCACCGGCCGCAGCCTGGGCGGCATTGCCGTCGTCGTCGCCCTCGGCGGGCGCGATGTTGAGCAGCGCGCAGACGGCGTAGCGGCGCATGTAGGTCAGCTCCGAGCCAAACACCTGGCTGCCCTTGCCAGCGGCGAACAACGGCACCTCGCTCGCGAGCCACTGCCCCGAGCTGTGCAGCAGCCGCGTGCGCAGCAGCGGCGCCCGCCCGCCGCCCCCGCCGCCGACGGTCTGGGTCAGGCTGAGGCCGTTGTCGGCCAGCGGCCCGCGCGTCGCCTCGATCACCGCGCCCAGCGTCGCGTAGCGGCTGCCGAAATAGGGGTTCTCCCGATCCTTGGCCGGATTGCTGAATGCGCCCTGCGCCTTGGCCAGCGCCGCCGCCAGCTCGTTGACTAATGCGCTCTCGCTGGTCCCGGCACCGAGGCCGGCATTGGCAGGCAGCGCCGTCATGTTCGTGTCCATGGCTACTTCACCTTCACGGTCAGGGTCTCGTCGCCCCGGGCCAGCGCGGCGCCGGGTATGCTCTCACCGGCCTTGAGCGCGGCCAGCAGCGCCGGCTTGTCCGGCTCGCGCTTGGTGCGGACGTATGGCTCGGGCAGCAGGCCAGCGTCGGCCACCTCGACGCGCTCGCCCCCCTCGCGGCGCGAGGCGGTGAATTCGGGGTCGCGCAGGCGGGGGATGCCCAGGTCGCGCATGGCCTTGTGGACCGCGCCTTCGAGCGCCGCGGCCCGGCCCTCGTGACGGCGCTGGCGCTCGGCGAGTTGCCCGATGCGGGCCTTGCAGGCGCGGGCCTGCGCGTCCGCCTCCAGGCTCGCGCGGAGCGCGGCCCGCAGCAGGTCGAGCGCGTCGCCGCCCTCGCCGTCCAGCATGTCCAGGAACAGGGTGTCGTCGTCGCGCATCTGCGGGTCGGCATCCAGCAGCGCGGCCGCGGTGGCTTCCAGGATGAAGCGGGCGCGCGAGATGTCATGCGTGGTCACTGCCTCGAAAGGCATGGCTCTCTCCGTCGTTGGGTGGTTGGTGGTGGTGGTGCGGGCGTGGCGAAGCAGGACACAGGAGGCACCCCGTCTGGCCTCGCCCGCATGCCGACACCCGCTCAGGCCATGCATGGGTGGCCATTCGAGGATGCCGGATCGGTTCTCCTTGATCGCAAGGATCCGGGCCTGCTCCGCGGCAAGCCGCGCAGCGCAGGCGAAGGACTTGCAGGCCGCTGGCGACGCGCTCTGCCCACGGCCCCGTTCGTCTCTCGCCGTGGTCACAGCAGGGTACCTTGCGCCGACGCCGCGGGCACGCAGGCCAGCGGCGACGCCGGCCGGGGCGCGAAAGGCAGGGGCTTCGCGTGCCGGTCGTCCCACGTCAGCGCCGTGCATGGCCGGAGCAGGCCCATCTGCATCGCGAGCCGGTCGCGCGCGGCGTGCACGACGCACTCGTGCGCGGACGGGCGCCGGCACGACCTGCCCGGCGGCGCCTGGCAGTTCGGGCAGGCCACGCGCAGCGCCGGGTCGCCGTCCGGCCATTCCTCCCCGCAGCGGTTGCACAGCGCCGCCTTCACCGCGCACCTGCCTGCGCCAGGGCGCACTGTGCTCGCGCGCGCCAGAGCGTGAACCACGCCACGAGGTCGGCGCCGGACACGCTGGCTGCCTCGCCGTCCGAGGCATCGAACCGCTCCTCCCAGGCCTCGATCGCCTCATGCAGCACCCCAGCCATCGTCTTGCTCGCCGCGAACAGGGCCGCATTGGCGCCTGCCTCGGCCTGCTCGGCCGGCGAGGGGCCGATCGGGTGCGCCCGGCCGACCCACCGCCCGGTCGCGGCCACCTGCACGCCCCAGGTCGGCAACACCTGGCCGTCGTGCATGGTCTGCTGCGCGGGCACGCGCACCCACGTGCCGCCAGTGGGCTGGGTCATGCCCGTCCCGGGGCGTCCGGTGCTCCCACTCACCGCCGGGCCTCCCGCGCGTGCGCCGGCACGATGCTGTCGCGATCCGATACCAGCCCCGGCGCGGCCAGCAGGCCGTAGAGCACCGCCGCCAGCATCGCCATTCCTGCCGCGAGGCGCAGCCTGTTGTTCTTCCTCATCGCCACCGTCCTTCTGCTGCGATCTCCTGCTCGGAGAACCCAGCCCGGCGGCCGCTTCGGGACGGGCACGGCAAGGGCGCGTGCGCAGCACGCGGGAGCGCAGCGACGCACTCTTGCCGGGGCCGGCACGCAAGCGGCAGGGCTTTCCCGCCGCCCGTTCCTTTCTCTTTCCGGTTGCTCTCAGCGCCCTCGGCCGTTCGCGCTCGCACGACGTCGTTCCAGCCCTTGCGCCCATTCCAAGGCTGCAGCCGTTCACACGGCACACCTGTCGCGGCGGCCGGTTCGGCCAGGCATGCTGCCATGCGCTCCCCTGCCGCGCCCGCGTCCGTGGCCGCGACCAGCACAGCGCACCGGTGACGCTGGATGCCCGGCCAGCCACGGTTTCCCTGACCAGGGATTCCCAAACGTCGCCAAAGGATTCAAACTCCGCCGCGTGTCCTCCCGCCCGCTCCGCACTCACCAGGCCCGAGTGGCCGCGATCGTCCAGGCCATCGCCGCGGGCGACGCAGGCGACGTGTCGGACGTGCTCGCGGCGGTGACGCCGGGGGGCGGCACGAGCTTGCTTCCGGTGATCGCGGCGGCTCGGCTGATCGGGGCCGGTATCGTGGACCGGGTGTGCTGGGTGGTGCCGCGCGACAGCCTGCGCCTACAGGCCGAGGAGGCGTTCGCCGATCCGGCCTGGCGCGCAGCACTCGGCCACGCGCTGTCCGTGCGTGCCGCCGACAACGCCCCCGACCCGTGCCGCGGCGGGGCGGGCTACGTCACGACCTACCAGGGCGTCGCTGCCGCGCCCGACCTGCACCTGGCCGAGTTCCGGCGCTACCGCACCCTGCTCGTAGTCGATGAGGTGCACCACCTGCCCGCCCTGTCCGACGCCCCGCCCGGCCCCGTGCCGGGTACGGAAGCGGAGGAGGACGCTTCCGGCTGGAGCCGCGCGCTGCTGCCCTCGCTGGAGACGGCGACCGTGCGCCTGCTGCTGTCCGGCACCCTGGAGCGGGCGGACGGGCGCGGCATCCTGTGGCTGCCTTACCGGCGCGGCCCCAAGGCGGCTACGCGCGAGGTGGACC
>JBBSIT010000282.1:0-6008 GCA_038231995.1 Acetobacterales bacterium
ATTGCCGTTTTTCTGAATAATTCCAGTCGGATAGCAGAAACCGGCCTGTGGCAAATTTTGCCACAGGCGCGATCTTAGGAGGCCAGTCTTTCCAAACACTTGGTGGTTCGTTGCCGTTCCGGCGAATAAGATGGGTTAGACTCGTCCGCGATAAGGCTGAGCGCGCCCAAGGCATTCTCCTCGCCCTCGAATGCCGCGAGTAGCCCATGCGGATCGATGGCATGCGCGAGGAGCAATAGATTGAATGTGGGCGCGTACGCGGTACTTGGGATGCCGGATTTGTTGGAAGCGAAGCGGCTGCTATTGAGTTGCCGGACCAAATCGGCGAGCGGTCTGTCCGAAGCCCTCTCGCTGCCGCCAACCCAGGCCGCGGCATAGATCGTTCCCAGCACCTGTGCCTGGAGCTGGGCAGACATTTTGCCGAGACGCTCGATGAACCAAGCTTGCTCGTCGGTTCTCGGTCTGAACACCCATCTTGTCGCTGCGAGCAGCATGTGAGGGCTGTCGGGCAGGCTGCCGAGTTCCTCAATCTTTTTCCAAGCGACGCTATCCCGCACTGTGCGGAGCATCAGCATCGCGGCTAAGTCGAACTCCAGGGGAGAAGGCCGCTGCGCCATGAGGAGATCGGACAAGGGCGCGAAACGTAACGTCGCCATGGAGCCATTGTAGTCGGGAATCCCGTTCGCTGCGAGTGCCCAGAGCGCTCCCAGCGACGCGACTTCCTCGCGCCGCATCAGCACCGGACGAAGCTCATTCCATTCGGTTTTGCCCCGTAGTGGCCGCAGCAGCGCGGCAAGCGCACAGAGATCGCTGCGAAGGCGCGACGGCTTGTCGGAGGCTGCGTTTACCCAACCCGGGTTGGCCGCTACGCTGCATGCTGTCCTGGGCGGCGCCTGCCTCTCGTCACGAGGCGTCGCGTTCGCCCACTCGGCGAGTTGGCTGCGCGTGCCTGTAGCGCCGAGCTGAGGCTTGATCAGCATCGCCTCGGCATGGAACGGCCCCACGATGGCGTTCGCCGAACCATGCGAGACGGCTCCCAGGGCCATCCAGGCCGTTTCGTCCAAGGAGGCCCGGGCGCCGTCGCGTTCCAATATCCTCGACCAGAGCACCTGAAAGAGGGCCAGTCTCTGGCTGTCCGAGAACGACGTGCTGGGCAGGGCGCCGACGGCCGTGACCGCTGACAAGGCTAGCTCGGTGTCGGGCGCCTTGAACCAGCTTGTGAGCACGTCGATGGCGTCCGGAGTGGCAATGGCGCCGAGGCCAAGCGGCACCAGGGTCAGCGAGACCTCGCGCGCTGGAGCGTCGCGATCGGAGACCAGCTTCTCGTGCCAGAGGCTCAGTGCCCGGATCCAATTCTTGCGGTCGCGGTCTCCAAGGTCTCGACCACGTCCAAGGAACGCCGCCATGGTTGCAGATACCGACTGCTCAGAGCCGCAGCGGCCCGCCATGCAATACTCGTCCCAAACTGCAAACGCGTTTTCCAGCATCTCGCCCAAATCTAGACCGATAGTCGAAATGTCTGCAAAGTTTGTGGCGGTAAGGGAGTGCAAGGCAGCTTCACGGTTGCCCCCTCCTATGTTCTTCCGCAAGATATCATTCACAACCTTATTTGCAGCATTTTGATCCATGGCCGCTAAGAGCGTCAGGACGGCCGTCTGGCTATTTCCTTCAGAGTTATGTTGGCCTACTGCGGTTGCGAGCGCTCCGGCGATGATGTGGTTGACTGCGTGATCCTTGACGAGAGCTTCCTCTACGTCCTTAGCAAGATGCCGGCTAAATCGACTGTTCTCCAATGTTTCCTGAACAAAATTCTTGAATAAGACTTCCTTTTGTTTGTCCCAAACGTCCCTCAGGCCGCGTTCGATCGTCTCCGTAAGCTGCTTCTTGAAATTATCTCCGCTCGCAGCTTCAGTAAGAGCTATTTGTACTGCAATGCCTTGTTGTTCGGTGAAGGCTTTGTTCACAAACTCCTGAGCTTTGAGAAGAACTTGACTTTGTATGCTCTCACTCTTAGATTGTAGCTGTGGCTGAAGAGTTTTGTTGACAGATTCCGATACAATATCCTTCGTCGAATTGACCTTGCTGGTCATGGACGCATCAAGTAGTTGCTAAACAAGGCCGCCGGCCAATGCAATTCCGGGCAGGCCGAAGAAAGTCAGAGGTTTGATAACACGTCTGGCCGCTTCGGCTCCGATGTCACGCGCGAAGCGGTCCGTGAGAATGCGCCTCAGCTCGCTCGTGGATACCTGACTGAGGATAGCTTCCGGCCCCGGTGGTTCGATTGCCATTTCCGGCCTTGCTCCATTACGTGGGAGCACTCCTGCTCCCCACATCCCTGGAAGTTCCAGTTCACCGAGCCGACCGTCTGCTATTCAGCACGAATCTGCAACAAAAATCGTATGTTGCGCAACCGGAATTAGGCGCAGTCAGGGCCGTGCCCCGCCAGTGCCGGTGGCATGTTGCGGGGCCCACGCGCGCCGGCAGGACCTCGTCACCTCCGCTCGTACGTGCCGATCAGCCGGCCCTGGCCGAGCAGGTTGGGCCGGATCGTCCGCAGCAGCAGCGAGCGGCCGGGCGGATACGGGAACTCCGGCTTCTCGCTCAGCGCGAACACCTGGAACGCGTATTGGTGCGGTCCATGGCCCGGCGGCGGCGACGGCGCCATCCAGCCCGGCCGGCCCAGCGAGTTGCGGCCGCAGGCGTATCCGCGCGGCGACTGCCCGGTCAGCCGGTAGGGGATCTCGCCCTCCGCCAGCTCCGTCACGTCGGGCGGGATCGAGTGCACGATCAGGTGAACCAGCGGCTTGACCCACGGGGCGTCCGCATCCTCGACCAGCAGCACGACGGACATGGTCTGCGGCGGCAAGCCTTCCCAGCGCAGCGGCGGGAACAGGCTCTCGCCGTCCTGGGTGTACTTGACCGGCATCGGCGCGCCGTTGGCGAAGGCCGGGCTGCTGACCTGGATCGCGTAGCCGAGGAAACCCGAGTACTTGCTGCTGGCCAACATCAGGAGTCCGGGCCGTATCGGCCGCAGCGCCCGGCCGACCTGCCGCACCTTGTTTCTGAACATGCTCATGCCTCCAATGTCAGAGCCATGACGCGGGCGCGGGGTTTTGGTTCGCCTATGTCAGAGCAGGCGCGCCAGGCGGTCGAACTCGGCCACCGACAGGGTCTCGGCCCGCCGCTCCGGCGCGATGCCGGCGCGCTCCAGCAGCGCCTCGCCGCCCAGGGCACGCAACGCGCCGCGCAGCATCTTGCGCCGCTGACCGAATGCGGCCGCGGTCAGCCGCTCCATCGTGGCGAACAGGGCAGCCGGCGGCTGCTCCGCGCGGGGACGCAGCCCCACCACGGCCGACCACACCTTGGGCGGCGGCGTGAATGCCGCGGGCGGCAGGCGCAGCAGCAGCGCGGTCTCGCAGGTCCAGCCCGCGAGCACTGCCAGCCGCCCATACGCCTCCGCGCCCGGCGCCGCCGTCACGCGCTCGGCCACTTCGAGCTGGAACATCAGCGTCAGCCGCTCCCAGGCGGCGGCCTTCCGCAGCCAGCCGACCAGCAGCGGCGTCGCGACGTTGTAGGGCAGGTTCGCGACCAGCTGCCGGGGCGCCGGCGCCAGGGCGGCGAGGTCCGTGCGCGTCGCGTCCGCCGCCAGCACGCGCAGCCGGCCGGGGTAGGCGGCCTCCAGCTCGGCCAGCGCCAGCACCGCGCGCTCGTCCACCTCGACCGCGGTCACGCTGGCAAGCGGGCCGGCCAGCAGCGCGCGGGTCAGCCCGCCGGGGCCGGGTCCGACCTCGATGACATGCCGCCCCGCGAGGTCGCCGGCCTGGCGGGCGATGCGGGCCGTCAGGTTGGCGTCGAGCAAAAAGTGCTGGCCGAGCTTGTGGCGCGCGTCCAGCCCGTAGCGCGCGATGACCTCGCGCAGCGACGGCAGCGGCAGCCTGTCTAGGATGAGGCGCGCTCGTCCAGCACGGCCCGGCGGCGCAAGTCCCGCTGCAACTGCCGCGACGTCAGCTCGACGCGCTCCTGCAGCAGCCGGTTGCTCACCTCGGCCTTCGTAGGCTCGGCGATGTTCTTCTGCTCGCGCGAGCACACCATGAGGATCGCCACCCCGTCATTGGACACGATCGGCCGGCTCGCCTGGCCCAGCGCCAAGCCGGCCAGGATCTCGCGCAGCGGCGCCGAGCCCACCCCCTCGAGCCGGATCTCGCCGGGGTCCGAGGGCCGGGTGGCGCCGGCGGCCTTGTTCGCATCCTCCATCGCCTCGCAGCTCTTGGTGCTGCGCCCGATCGTGGCCGCCTGCTCCACCGCGCGCTTCTGCTGGTCGGTGGGCGCCTGCGGGTTCAGGGTGCCCTGGAACGGGATGAACACCTGGCGCAGGCTTAGCACGGTGGCCAGATCGCGCCCGACCTCGCGCTTGCCGCGCAGGGTCACGATGCTGAACCCGCCGGGCACGCGGATGGGGTTGCTGATGGCGCCGGGCGGCATCTGCGCCGCGATCGCCGCGACCTCCGGGTCGAGCTGGTTCGGCCGCACCCAGCCCTGATCGCCGCCCTGCAGCGCCGTCTGGCTCTGGCTGAACTGCGCGGCGACGACGGGGAACGGCGCGCCGGCGCGCAACTGGGCGATCACGGTGTCGGCGAAGCGCTGCGCGTCCGCCGCCTTGGCCGGGTCATCGACGGGGATGAAGATCTCGCCCATGCGGTATTCCGGCTGCCCGATTTGGCTGCGCTGCACGCGGAGCTGGTCCTGCACGTCGGCGTCCGAGATCTCGGCCTTCGTGCCCAGCTCCTGGCGCAGCACGCGGGTCCAGCCGAGCTGCACGCGAACCTGGTCGATCAAGGTGCGCAGGGCGACGTTCTGCCCCGCCAGGCTCTGGCGCAGCATGCCCTTCGGCATCCCGTTGCGCTGCTCGATCTCGCCGATCGCCTCGGCGATCTCGGCGTCGCTCACCACGATCTTGCGCCGCTGCACCTCCTGCAGGCGCAGGCGCTCGTCCACGAGCTGCTTCACGACCTGCGGCCGCAGGCGGTCCAGCACCTCCTTCGTGATCGGCAGGCCGGTGCTGAGCGCGAACAGGCGGCCGCGGTTCTCCACGTCGCCGCTGCTGACGACGTCCCCGTTCACGACGGCGACGATGGCTTGCGACGGCCCGGCCGGAGCCGGCTGCGCTGGCGCAACGCGCTGCGCGGACCCAGGGGGGACAGAGGCCGCCAGCAGCAGGGCGGTCAGTGCTGCGGTGTGGAATGCGGGGCGTGCGTTCATGCGGCGCGTTCTAGCAGGCGCGAGAGGGCGTTTCCAGTTTTAAACCGCGTCCAGTTTGGAAAGCATAGTGCCGTTTCCCTGGTCGCCGCACCATTCAGGGGAGAGCCTCTCCTAACCCTCCTACCGGCAGCGCTCAGGACCACGGGTTTCAAACTGGACGGGGTTTAGGTCGTTGAAGCGTGCGACAAAGCGGCGGTCGATGCGGTCCTTCAACCACCAGGCCCACTGGCCGCCGAGCGCGAGGCCGTTCCGTGTCGCGACGGCGTATCTCTCCCCCGTTGAGACGATGTAGAGCGCGTCGCGCTGGGGACGGTACGGCCGCAACCGGCCGCCAGTCAGTACTGCGCGCAGATTGGCCGCCAGCACCGGCCCGGCGCGCACGGCATAGACGCCGGAGCGCGGGATGGGCGCCGGGCCGAACGCGATCATGTCGCCCGCGGCGAGCACGCGGCTTTGTCCGACAGCGCGAAGCATCGCGTCCACGCGCACGAAGCAGTCCGGGTCGAGCGCCAGCCCGGTCCCGGCGAGCCACGCCGCCGGGGTGGCCTCCGTGGTCCACAGCACCTCGTCCGCCGCGATCCGGCGGTCGCCCAGGCGGATGCCGCCCGCGTCCACCTCGGTCACGCGGGCGCCGACGTGCACGGCGACGCCGCGTGACGCGAGGATGCCGAGAAAGCGGGCCTGGAACGCGGGCGGAAAGCCCGGCCGGAGGGTGGGAGCGCCGGTCACCAGCGTGACCCGCAGGTCGC
>JBBSIT010000283.1:0-6007 GCA_038231995.1 Acetobacterales bacterium
ATTGCCGTTTTTCTGAATAATTCCAGTCGGATAGCAGAAACCGGCCTGTGGCAAATTTTGCCACAGGCGCGATCTTAGGAGGCCAGTCTTTCCAAACACTTGGTGGTTCGTTGCCGTTCCGGCGAATAAGATGGGCTAGGTCGATGCCGCCCATGATCCGGCCGTCGCCCAGGTCGCCCAGCTGCAGGCCGATGCCGCCTACGCCGTAGGGCTTGGGCAAGCACGCTGCCCTTGCCTCGGCCTCGGCCCGGGTGCCCCAGGTGCACGGATCGTCAGCCTTCGCCCGGTGGCCGCCCGGCGCATAGGGCACCTTGGTTGGCTTGCCCTTACGGTCCTCGGTCTGCCAAGCAACCCAGCGCGGGCGCTTGGCCAAACCCGCGAATGCTATGTGCATCGAGTTTACTCGTGCCTAGCCGGTCTGCTGAGGATCAGCTTCGGAAGTGCTGCACCGTGGTGCGCTGGTGCGTTCCTCCGCCCATGCCAGGGTATCGCCCCAGCGATAGAGCGCGCGGGTTCCAAAGAGCCGGTAAGGCGGTCCACCGCCTCGCGTCGCCTTCGTGGCGAGCGTCTTGGGCTTAACCGGGTAGCCGGCCGCCGTCAGTGCAGCCGCATTCTGTTCGCGCGTCAGCAGCGCGTCGGGATTGTTGGGGATTGAGTGTGCCATCGCGTCACCTCTCGTTTGCGATGGCTCGCTAGTAAGCGCATGCCAGTGTGCTGAAATAGTCCCAGCGATTTATCTGCCCTTTCGATTAACCCCCTTCGATTTCCGCCCAGGACGCGACCATGCCGGCGTGTCGGCCCTCTTCACAGCATTCGCGTAGGCACGCTTGAACCCTTCGTTGCTTGCTTTGTAGCCGGCGGCTTCAGCTTCGAGTTTGACTGCCGCCTTCCCGGGCGGATTGCCGGGTTCGAGTTTCATACGCTCGACCAGCCAAGCCTCCAGGTCGGTCTCGGCCTTGGCGGTGAGGTGTGTCTTCGACGCCTCCGATAGCGGCTTCCACAACTGGCGCACGTCAAGCACCCGGAATCGGATCTCGACGTACAACGGATATATCGCGGGTGAACTGAGGTTCGCCGGGCCTTGCCGGCGTCGCGCATTACGTCGGTCCTGGTCCTGCTTCGCCTCCCGTGATCCAGGCGGCACCGTTACGGTATTGGCGTGCAGGATCAGCTTGTGATCGGCGAACACTTCCATAGGGATCAACTCATAGGGTTCCGCCGGGTCCATAGTGGCATTGCCAAGACCTTCCCGGGCGGGGCGTCGCCCGAAGATAGGCAACCGCCCGCTTCTAATGGTCGCCAGCAGTTCGGCTTTTGCAGCAGCTTCCTTGGCACGACGCGCTTGGATCAGCACAGCAAACCCGCGCGCGCGCGTTGGGAGGTCAGCCGCAATCAGCCCTGCGGCGTTCCATGCGCGCATGAGCCGCCTTAGCTCCGCCCGCTTCTCGTAAGCCCGGCCTGCCGCGCCGCCCCAGACATTGCGGACAGCGGTTCGATCACATCCTGTCCCATCGTGGTAATTGAACCAGCCCTGAACGAGGTGCTGCTTCCAATCCGGCTGGTAGATGCGTCCTTCCGCCCGGTTCGCGAGTGCATCCAATGTTTCAGGCGCAGGCAGCAAACGCCACGGGTGCGAGATCGGTGATGGGGACCGTCCTCGAAGAGCGATCCAACGTTCAGCTTCGTACTGGTCCCACCACACTGGGCCGCCCGACCCCATGCTAACCGCGTCAGTGGCTTCGTGGCCCAACGTCGGCGCAAACTGCATCAGCTCCCATGCGGCCAGCAACTCCGCCGTCGGGATCTGAACATCGAAATACAGCGGGATACCCGGATCGGCATCGGTCCCTCGCACCTCGTATGGCGGGAACATGGCCCCGAGCAGGCCGATCCTGGCTTTCAGCTCGCCCTGCGGCCCGAATGCCAGTTCCTTGTTCCTGAAAACCTCGGCGGGGATCGCTACGTGCTCGGGGGCGGGCTGGTTCAGTGCACGGCCAGCATCAGTGTGCACCGGCTTGCGGCCGCTCGCGCTCAATCGGCCCAACGCCAGCAACTCCCGAACTTCCTGCTCCGCTTCATCAAACCTACGGTGCCAATCAACCCGCATAGCATGCGCCTTGGCCGTCTCGTCTGGGCGCTTGACCGTGCCCTGGTCGAAGCTGCGCCGGATCAATGCGCCGAACGGCTCAATGCTGCCAAAGGCACGCCATTGCGCGGCCTGCCAGGGTGAGAGAAATGCCATAGTTGGCAGTGGCCCGGGTGAAGGCGGGCCTTCCAAGTCGAAAATACTGGCCGGCTCAAAATTAATTTTGTGATCCCCCTGTATATGAAGTGACTGCGCTTCCATCGCGCGATCCGCGAGAGAGGTCGGCGGGGCAGCCCGGGCGGAGCAGTCGGGCGTTCGACGGCCAACTTAGCCTCGCAATTGCAGTGCCGTCCTGGTGGACATAACCCACAGGCCCATATGCTCCCTATGGTTGCGAGTTTCACGCAGTGGCATGTCGCGCGCGGGATATGCGGCGCTTCACGGTGGGTAGCTCAACCAGCTAGCTCGGCTTCGGCATTTCGCCCATTAACTCCGCCGTGCGGGCCGCTACGGCGTCGGCAGCCGCTAGCAGCACCGCATCGGCAGCATGGACATATCGGCTGGTGACGGTGTGCCCCTTGTGCCCCACCAGCGCCGCGATGGTTGGTTCGGAATAGCCGAGGTCGCCGGCCAGGGACGCGAAGGAATGCCGCAGCACATGCGGCGTCACATCCGGCGGTAGTCCGCCCAGTTTAACAATGCGGGCAAACTGATAGGGGAAGCCGCCCATGCGGCCTTCACCACCGACCTCCGGAAATACATACGCGGCAGACTTCGCCCTGTTTGCGCCTGCCATCGAGCGAAGCACCGCGCACGCAGTAACGGACAGAGGCCGCACGCTAACGCCGGTTTTAGTATCGTCCAGCCGCGCCGTCCGGCGAGCGAGGTCTAGTTGAGCCCACGTTAATCCCAACACTTCAGCCCGGCGCCAGCCTGTCAGCAGTAGAAAGTAGGCCGCAGCAAGGGCGGAGGGCGGGACAGCGCCCGTGCGGCGGCCTTGGCCTTGACCCGCCGCCGGGAGCGCTACACCCGATGCTGCCAGACCCGCCGCGAACGAGGCGTACTCCGCGTCTGCCAGGCGTCGGGTCCGCTTGCCGTCAGCGAACCGTTTCAAACCGCGAACCGGATTATCTGCCCGCATCTGTCGCTTTACCGCGTAGGCGAACACAGCCCCTAGCAGCCCCAATGTCCGCGTTGCCGCACCTCGCCCGCCGCGGGCTGGTGCTCCTGTTCGCGGCTTCGCTCGGGCACGCGCTGCTGTCCCGTCCGCGATCTCATGTAATAGCCCCTCCACGTCCGCTGGCGTGACCGTGGCTACTTTCATGCGTCCCAGCGTGGGGCGAACGTGTGTCTCAATCCGGCACCGGTCGGTATAGATCGTGCTAGCCTTTTTTGGCCGGGCATCCTTCGTCAGCAGGCGGCCAGCTTCGGACGCAGCGAGATACTCGTCCAGCAAATCGCTGACCTCGGGCGCCAGTCGGCGGTCTTGCTTCGCACCAGCCGGGTCCCCTCCGTCAACAACTTGGTTCAGCAGACGCCGCGCCTCGGCCCGCGCCTGATCCGGCGTCCAGGGAGAGCCGTGACGCCCGATAGTGTGCCACCGCTGTCGGCCATCCCGTGTGCGGTACTTCAGGCCATAGGTGAGAGCTTCGGATCGCTGGCGCCGAATGCAGAACCCCAGCATCTCGGAGTCCCACACTGTTTCGCCCGGCCCAAGCGTCCGAACCTCCCGCAACCCAATCCGCTTACCTGTCCGCTTGCCCATCGTCCGCTGTCCCGGCCTTGCTCGCTAGCACCTTCTAGCGACCAAATAGCTACCACGAGAGCGCAAACGCCCGCAACTTGCAGCAACCAGATACAAAGCCTGATTTGGCACAGGACCCGCGTAGACTGCCCAATTCGGCGCTCTCAGCAACTCACACCTAATCAGCGCAAACCGACGGTTTTGCCCACATCAGGCAGAACGGCAGCGCCACGCCGGGGTCGGCCAGCATCGCCTCGGTCGGCCCGGCCAACAGGCGGCGGCCGTTGAACCAGTAGAAGTAGTGCACGAAGCCATGCACGCCGGCGCCCTGCGCGAGGGCGGCCTGGCGCCGCATCGTCTCGGTGCCCTCCAGCCGGTAGTAGCCGAGGTCGCGCGGGATGCGCGGCTGATAGTGCCCGGCGAAGCGCGGCAGGGCGCGGGCCACGTTGGTCCATTCCGTGAAGCCCGCGCCCCACCAGGCGTCGTTCTCCGGCACGGGGTGGAACTGCGGCAGGTAGAACGCCAGCACCTTGACCCCGCGCGGCGCACTCTCTGGCAGCGGCCGCACTTCCTCGAAGCCCGGCGACGGCCGCGTATTGCGCCGCACCTCGCCCGGGATGCTGGCCTCGCCGGCAGGGCGGACGGGATGCACGCCGGGTTCGTCGCGGTGCGCGAGGTAGTGCAGCAGCGGGTTGGCGTCGGGCAGGTCGCGCAGGTAGCGGTCCCGGTAGAAGGCGGGGTCGAAGCCCGGCGAGGGCCGCCGCCCCTCCCGCGCGCCCTGGACCAGGTAGTGCTCGAACGGGTCCATGCCGGCGGCGCGGACATCGGGGTAGAGCCGCATGTAGTCGGCGGCGTCGAACTCCCGCAGCGGGCTCACCGTCCCGGTGCGCCGGCGGGCGAGGAAGTGCGCGAGGCACAGCGCCTTGGCGGGCAGGCCGTGATGCGCTCGGTACCAGAAGGGATCGAAGTGCTCGACCGGGCGGCGGCCCTCGGCCTCGCCGTACAGGATATAATGCAGCAAGGGGTTCATGCCGCCGTCGCGCACGTCGAGGTAGCGGCGACAGTACCACTCCGGGTCGAAATAGGCGTTGGGCCAGCGCCCCTCGCGCCAGCCGAAGCGGTGGAAGTGCGCCAGCGCGTCCGCCCCGGCAAGATCGGGGTTGCGCTCGGCGAACCATGCCGCGTCGAACAGCCCGGTCTCGCGCAGGATGGCGAGCTCCGCCTCGTCCGCCGGCGCGGCAGGAGTCCCAATCCGGCTTCGCACCTTGGCTGCCAAAGCCCCTCTCCATTCCAATACGTTGAACGTTGCACCATGTTAGCACAACTTTATGGTGTGGCGAGCTTTGGGATCACTGGAATGGACGGATCGTTTCGGGTGCTGGCCGACAAGCCTCGCGCAGACGTAGCAACCTTCCCGGCCGCCCCGGGTTAGGCGACACCATGCGCAACCTTCTCTCCTTGCTGCTGGTGGGCCTGCTCGCGGCCTGCTCGCCCGCGGCCGTGCTGAACGCGACCGTGCCCTCTGGCGGCGCCGAGGTTCTGCACGACATCGCCTTCGGCCCGGGTGAGCGCGACCGGATGGACGTCTACCGGCCGGCTGGCGCGCAGGGTGCGGCGCCGCTGGTCGTGTTCTTCTACGGCGGCAATTGGCGCACCGGGTCGCGCGACACATACCCGTTCGTCGCCCTGCCGCTCGCCGCCCGCGGCGCCGTCGTCGCGGTGCCGGACTATCGGCTGTTCCCCGAGGTCGAGTTCCCCGATTTCCTCCGCGACAACGCCCGCGCGGTCGCCTGGGCCATGGCGCATGCGGCGGAGTGGGGCGCGGACCCGCGGCGCACCGTGCTGGTCGGCCATTCCGCCGGCGCCTACAACGCCGCCATGCTCGCGCTCGACCCGCGCTGGCTCGCCGAGGCGGGGGTGGACCGCGGCAGCCTCGCGGGGGTGGTGGGCCTGGCCGGGCCGTATGACTTCCTGCCGATCACGGGCAACACGCTGCCGGTGTTCGCGGCCGCCGGCGCCGGGCCGGCGACGCAGCCGGTCAGCTACGTGGACGGCCGCAACCCGCCGATGCTGCTCCTGGCCGGCGAGGACGACACGACGGTGCGCCCGCGCAACACGCTATCGCTTGCCGAGCGGGTGCGCGAGGCCGGTGGCCCGGTCGAGAGCCGCATCTACCC
>JBBSIT010000284.1:0-5978 GCA_038231995.1 Acetobacterales bacterium
CAGTTTGAAACCCGTGGTCCTGAGCGCTGCCGGTAGGAGGGTTAGGAGAGGCTCTCCCCTGAATGGTGCGGCGACCAGGGAAACGGCACTATGCTTTCCAAACTGGACGCGGTTTAAAGCGGTTTCACCCTGACTGGACGCGCTCTTGCGTTCAGTCAGGGTGAGTAACCGCGTGAAACAAGGGCTAAGCAACTGGCTGAGTTCACCATCCGCAGATCTCGCGACGATACCGTCCGCGGCCTGGCCCGGTTATCCCCCCAGCCGATTCAGTGCCGCCACGATGAGGTCGATCCCTTGGGCGTGCCAACGTTGCACCGCCTTATGGTCGGCGCCGACCGTTGCGGCGAGGCGGCGCCAGGCGAACAGGTGCTTGCCTGTCATCGGATTCACCAGGGCGCGGGCGTGGACGACCCGGCGCAGTATGAACTTCCCTTCGGGGATCAGCGACACCCAGACGAAGGCTTCGTCCATGCGGTCCACGCAGGCGGCGCTGGGCACGGGAGCGCGGACCGGACCGGGCGCTGCGTGCAATGCGTCCTCATGATCCGGCATGGGGCGGAGCGTGCCCATGCGGAGCCGGGTGCTGTGCCCGGTATTGGGCATGCTGAGCAGCGTGGCGCCGGCCTCCTCCAACCGGGCCAGCACCCACTCGGCAGTGGCGGGCAGGCCATCGGGAGTATGCGGATTCGATGCGTTAACCTTGCACTGCGCCGCAGCAGGATGGCGCATGCCCTGTCCCCCGCTGCGCGGCATTCCGCGGTGCGCGGTGCGCGGTGCGCCATGAGCTGCGTGGCAATCTGCGCTCTGAGTCGCGTTGGGTGTCGCCATCGAGGCTTGCGTCCGGATCATGCAGGCTCCTGAATTTGATAGCTGGATGGTGCGGCTGGTGTCGTCCGCTTCGATGCTCTGGCGATCCTTGCTCTACACAGGGCTGCGGCCAGCGGCGGGCCGAAACCATCAATGACGGCATCCCGGGCCGTATGGAGAGCGTCCAGACCGGGGTCAGGCGTCATGCCAGGTACCACAATCCCGGCAGGCGCGGAGGAGCGGCGGGCGCGCCATTGTGGCCCCAGTCGGGGTAGGGATAGCAGGCGTGGGCCAGCACGGTGCCGTCCGTGATGGCGCCCCAGGTGATGGGATGGCCCGGCGGCAACGGCGGCCGGTCGAGCGCGCCGGGCCGCCCGACGACGCGGGCGACGCTGCGGTCGAGGGGGTTGCGAATCTGGGCTGAGGTGAGAGTGAGGCAACGCCGTTCCCTTTGTGTTCCGACCGAAGGCCAAGTTTCCTATGCTGTTGGGGTCAATGGGGAAACGCTGCCTTAATCACGAAAACGTGTATTTAGGATTTGTCCAATATCTCAATGGGTTCTTCTTTTTAGATACCTGATTTCGCATCCTGAGGCGTAAGGAACAGTAAACCATTGCCGAAAATGCAGGCATGGGCTATGCAACCACACGTGGTGCGTAGCTCACCCAGGGGAATGTATGGCGACAGTCACCGTGGCAGGCGGCAACGGCGTGGAATACAGGCTCAACTACGGCCTGACGCCGGGCGCTGCCGTGGACCAGCTCGCTGCGGCCATCAACGTGCAGGTCGCCCGCGGCAACGTCAGCACGCATTTCTACCATGGCGGGCTGACGCCGCCGGCCACGCCGGCTGGGCTGATCGGGCAGGCAGTGTTCCCCGGCATAAACAACACGGTGAACCTCACCCTTGCGGAACGCATCGTGCTGGTGAACGGCGGCGGACCGAACACGATCGCCGGCGGCGGCGCGACAGGACAACAGGTGCTGGCCGACGACGGCGACCTCACCTACTTTACCGGCGGCGGTTCCGGCACGATCGCGACCGGCAACGGCCGGAATGTGATCGGCTCCACCTTGGGCTCGTTCAACATCACCACCGGGTCGGGCGACGACACCATCCTGGGATTGGGCGGCACCGTGACGGCGACGGGCGGCGCCGGGCACAACGTCATGTTCACCGGCACGGGCCAGACCAGCTACGTTGCTCGCGGGGATGACACTGTGCTGGGCGTTGGCGACACCACCGGGCTGGGGTCGGACACGGTGGGCGTCGAGGCCAGCCAATCCCTGCGAATCGCGCATAACGCGAACAGGCTGACTTTCGTGAACGGCGGCGGATCCAGCACGGTCTATGGCGGGTTCGGCAGCTCCGGCACCGGGAGCGCCACGGTATTCGGCGGGAAGGGCGGCGGCATCTTCCAGGGCGGCAAGACCGGCCACAACGTATTGCTGGGCCAGGAGGGGACCGTGACGCTGTTCGGCGGCGGCGAGGCTGACCTGCTCTATGTCGCGGGCGTCGGCAACAATCTGCTGGTCGCAGGCGCGGGGAATGAGACCCTGCTGGGCGCCGTGAACTCCGGCGGCAGCTACTACTTTGCAGGCAACAATACGGCGTCCGCGGCGGCGAGCACGCAGATCGCCGCGGGCAGCAACGCCGACACCATCATCGCGGGCACCGGAAATCCCACGGTCGATGGCGGATTAGGTGCTGATCTGCTCGTATTCGCCAATGGCCAGGCTGGCGGCTCGACCGTGATCGACGGGTTCCGCGCGGGCGAGGGCGACCGGGTCATGCTGGTGCGCTATGAAGCGGGCGAACTGGACCGTGCGCTAAGCCGTGCGCAGGTCGCCAACGGCAGCACGACGCTGACGCTGTCCGATAATACACGCATCACCTTCAGCGGCGTCGGCAACCTCAACGGCGAGAGCTTCGTTTAGCTGCCGTCTGCCTTTGTACTTCGCGTACTAGCCACCCAATCTCGATCAGCCAGCTCGGCGGCCGCAAGTCGCGCTCGGCCAAGGCTACGGATGGGGCGGATTGCGGCATGGCGCGCGGGTCGTGGCCGGTTGGGGGCAACGGTGCCGATTGCCTGGCGAAGGCCGCTGTCAAATTACGTTTCATGCTGCATCCCTCGCCTTGCTTGCCCGTTGATTGCCTAGGAGGACCGCACCATGCACGATATGCCGGTTTCCGAGATGCGGCTGCAGATGCCGGAGCCCATTCCGATGCCTGGGCCAATCCCGATCCAGGACCCACCGCCCGACCAGGGCGGGATGCCGCCGCCAGAGTTCCCACCCGACAGCGACCCGCTACCGATGCCGATCAGCATCGTTGGCTAGCGCTAGAGGCGTGGCGGCACCGCAGCGAGTTGCAGCACCTCGGTGATTGCTCGGGTGAGAGCCTGAGTACGAACAGGCTTGCGCAGCACCAATCCAGGTGACGGCGCGCTCACGAGGTTGCCGGGGTCGCCTGTCAGTAGAACGACTGGCAGCCCCGGCCGTCGTATGCGAGTGGCGTGGATCAGTGCCATCTCATCCTGACCGGGCATGTTCAGGTCCGTGATCAGCAGGTCCACCGGAACTCCGGCGTCGAGCAATGCCAATGTGGCGGCCGCGCCGTCGCACGCCTCGACTTCATGACCCTGATCGCGCAACTCATCGGCCAGCACCTCGCGCACAATCTCGTCATCGTCCACGAAAAAGATAGAGGCTGGGATAGTGCGAGGCGGCTCAACTTTGGCCGGCTCATCGTGCATTCGTGATGCGTCGGGAAGCCAGCGCGAGATCGTCGTACCCTACCCTACCCGGCTGCGCATGGCAAGCCGTCCACCGGACGCTTCGGCGAACCTGCGCGCCATCGGCAGGCCCAACCCGGTGCCACGGCCGGGAGGCTTCGCGGTGAAGAACGGTTCGGTCGCGCGCGCAAGCGTGGCTTCCGTCATGCCCGCGCCATCGTCGGTCACGTTGATGCGCAGCAGGTCGCCATCGAGTGCTGCAGCGAGGCGGACGGTACCGGGCCGTCCGGTGTCCACGATGGCGTCGCGCGCATTGGCGGCGAGATTGACCAGCACCGTCTCAAGCTGCGCTCGATCGGCGAACACGGCGGGCAGCTTGGCACTCACATCGGCTTCGAGCTGGACCTGGCCTCCCAGAGTGGGTTGAAGCACCTCGGCGAGCGAGGCGAACAGGCCCGAGAGCTCCACCGGGCCAGCTCGCAGCTCGTCGGAACGCGAGAAAGCCAGCAACCGGGCTGTGATGCTGGCGCCGCGCGCGGAGGCAGCGTCCGCCACGGCGGCGAGATGTGCGACGCGAGCTGCATTCGCCGGATTGGCACGAATGAGGCCGAGGGCGGCCTGCACCGCTTGCAGCACGTTGTTCACGTCGTGGGCGATTCCGCTCGCGAGCTGGCCCAACGCCTGCATCCGCTCCGCCTGAGCAAGCCCAGCCTGCAGAGCCTCGCGCGCAGCGACCTCGACGGCGACGCGCGCTTCCAGGTGCTCGTTCAGATGGTGCAGCGCGGCTTCCATGGCGCGCTGGGCGGTGGTCTCCTGCACGACCACGTTGACGCCGACGACCGTGCCGGCGGTGTCGCGTAACGGTAGATGGCTGGTGTGGAAGGACCGGCCAGTGCCGGGATCGACCAGCTCGATTTCGCTCACAGGGAACCCGGCGAAGGTCCGCTCGGCAAGCGGCTGCACGACGTCCGCGAGACGGGGCAGCACCTCGTGCACGGTGCGACCAAGGTTCTCCTCGACTGACAGGCCATTCATGCGGGCGAGATGCTCGTTGACGCGAAGGTAGCGCAGCTCGCGGTCCAGCACGCATAACCCGACCGGGGCGCTGGCGTAGATGGCCGACAGTGTCTCGAGGTCTTGGCGCACATGCGCGTCCTGTTCACGCAATCGGGCCTCAGCGGCACGTTGCGCGGTGACGTCGCGCACAACGCCGATGGCGCGCAGGCGCGCGCCGGTCGCCGGGTCGTGCTCGATGTTGCCGTGCACAGCCAGTATGCGAACGACACCGTCGCGGCCCTCCACCGTGATCTCACGCTCATAGGACGTGCCGTCGCGCTCGGCAGCCTGGATCGCCGCCTGGATGCGCGCGCGATCCGCGGGGGTGATCATGTCGGCGTAAGCGTCCGGTTCCGGATCGGTGGGGGCAAGGCCATGGAAGGCTTTGGTGCGATCCGACCAGACGCGGCGACCAGTCCTGAAATCGTAGCTCCAGGGGCCGAGCTGCCCACCTTCGATCGCGAGACGCAGGGCTTCGGCGCGCTCAGCCAGCGCAGCTTCGACGGCAAATCGTTCCGTCACGTCGGCGATGACGCCAACAGCGCGGCGGGGGCGGCCCACAGCATCTCGGAGGATTTGGCCGCGGGAGTGCAGCACGCGCGCCTCGCCGGCCGGTGTGTCGATCGTGAACGTGCAGTCGTAGACCACGCCGTCGCGCACCGCCGCCTCGTAGGCCCGAGATACGCGATCGCGGTCGGTTGGGCGGACGCGGGCCAAGGCTTCGGCGCTGGACAACGCGGGCGCGCCGGGCGGCAAGCTCCACATGACACAGGTGCGATCCGACCAGATGCGCAGCCCGGTGCGCAAATCCTCGTCCCAAGTGCCGAGGCGGGAGGCCTCGAGAGCGAGGCTGAGACGTTCGGCCGTCTCGGGCAGCAGCGCGCCGGGCCGGCTAATCTCGGTCAGGTTCATGACGAGCCTGTGGGTGAGCAGCGGCCAGATCGAGCATTGAGATAAAGGGGATCGCGCCCAGCAGACGGCGTATGTGCGATGCTGGTGCCGGGACCAGCATCATCTCTAGTCGGGCCAGCCTCGACAGGTGGCGCACGCGATCCTCAATATCAACTCTGGATGTTTATATCACGCGAGCGCGAGGACCGCTACACCTTATGCGTGCAGCACACGCAACTTACAGTTGGCGTATTTGACGAGCTACTTATGGCCGCTGATGCGGTCCATTCGCGCCAGCATTAGCCCAGAGATGATGAACAACATATGTATTCCGACCAACCAGGCTAGATCGCGGTCTGAGTAATGGTCGAGATTCGTAACTGCCCAGGTTGTCGCGGAAAGCTCAAGTGATCCGCAGTTCGGCGACCAGGTTGTCGGGTTGGCCTGTCAGGGCGGCCAGCAAATCCCAGCCCTGCTTTCTTGCGGTTGA
>JBBSIT010000285.1:0-5965 GCA_038231995.1 Acetobacterales bacterium
CCCCCCCCCTCCCCCTCCAACACCCCGGCGCGGGTGCCGGCCCGGGCGGCGCGGAAGCGGCGCCTTCCGGGGCGGGGGTCGGGGGCCAGCGGCAGCCCGGCGCTCGGCGGCAGCCCCCGCGCCACGGCCCGGCCCCGGCGCTGCCGCACCAGGTGGGCGAAGCCGCGCATCACCAGTTCGGGAGAGGCGAAGCTCGGCACCCCCGCCTCGGCGAGCCGGCGGCGATGCGCAGCGCCGGTCGTCTCGCCCAGCACGCAGGCGAGCAGCGGCACCTTCATGCACGGCGCCGCCGCGACGAGCGCCTCGATGCCCGCGGCGTCGGCCGGCCCGGTCGGCGCCATGACGGCGACGACGCCGCCGATCTCGGGCGCTGCCGACAGCATGCTCGCCGCCTCGGCGATGCGCGTGGGCGCGTCCGGGCCGGCATAGACCAGCCCGGGATGCCCGGATTGCACCGGCAACAGGAGCTGCAGCACCTCCCGCGCCGGTCCGGACAGCTTGGCCAACGGTATGTCGAGCGCGTATGCCGCGTCGGCCGCGAGCTGGCCCGGGCCGATCGCGTTGGTGACGACGACGGCCGCCTCGGTGCGGGCCGGCCTCGCGCGCGTCAGGGTCTCGGCGGCGGCGAGCAGGTCCGCGAAGCGCTCCACCCGCAGCACGCCGGCGCGGCGCAGGACGGCGTCGAACACGGCGTCGGCCGCCCCGGTGGGATCGGCCAGCCGGCCGCCGGCGTGGAGGCAGACCACCGGGCGCAGCCGGGCCGCGGCGCGGGCGGCGGAGAGGAAGGCCCGGCGGTCCTTGATGCTGCGGATGTCGAGCAGGATGGCGCCGGTGCCGGGGTCGCGCGACAGCCAGTCCAGCACCAGGCCGAAGCCGATATCGGCGTTGCCGCCGGTGCCGACGAGGTGGCTGAACCCCACGCCGTTGGGCTCCGACCAGTCCAGCACGCTGCGGCACAGGGCTGCGGACTGGCTGACCAGCGCGAGGCGGCCCGGAAGCGGCTGCAGGTGCCCGGTCGTCGCGTTCAGCCCGATGCCGGGCACGGCTACGCCGAAGCTGCTGGGACCGAGCACGCGCACGCCGGCGGCGCGCCCGGCGGCGAGCAGGTCCGGCACGGGACCGAGCGCTATGGCCGCGAAGGTGCCGCGTGCTGCGAGCGCCAACAGCGTGCCGGGCGCCGCTTCGGCCGCGCAGGCCAGCACGGCGAGGTCAGGTGCTGCGGGCAGCGCCGCGAGGTCGTCGGCCGCGCGCAGGGCATGCACGGACCCGGCGAACCCGGCGCCGCGCAGGTTGGCTAGGCACAGTGCGCCCTGGGCGCTGTCCGCGCCGATGACGGCGACCGACCGGGGGCGGAACAGGTGCTCGGCGTGGAAGCGGCCTGGGAGAGCGGGGAGGATCAGGGGCATGGTGCGACGCAGCGTAAACCAGTTGAGGCGGCGCGGGTTGCGAGATCGCCGGGGCTGCCGTTCACTGCGCCGGCAGGGAGACCGATCATGCCCACACCCGAGCTCGATCCGGAGATGCGCGCGCATCAGGCGGCATATGAGGCCATCGCGGCGGAGTACCCGCCCATCCTGTTGCAGCAGCCGTTCGACCCGCAGCGCGCCGTCAACGACGCCATCAACACGCGCATCTCGCCGGGCGGCCCGGCGATGGCGGAGAGCGCGGACCGCTGGGTGCTGGCCCGCGGCCGGCGCGTGCTATGCCGGGTGCACCGGCCGCGCCTGAACGAACCGTTGCCGGTGCTGGTGTATTTCCATGGCGGCGGCTGGGTGTGGTCCTCCGTCGATACACATGACCGGCTGGCGCGGGAATACGCGGTCGGCGCCGGGTGCGCGGTGGTCAGCGTGGATTACGCGCTGTCGCCGGAGGCGCGGTTCCCGCAGGCGCTGCTGGAATGCGCGGCCGTCGTGCGCTGGATCGCGGAGCACGGCGCGGACTGGGGGCTGGACGGGGCGCGGGTCGCGCTGGGCGGCGACAGCGCGGGCGGCAACCTGGCGCTGGGCACGGCGCTGCTGCTGCGCGACGAGGGCGGGCCGGGCCTACGCGGTGTGCTGACCAGCTATCCCGTGTGCGACAGCCGGTTCGACACGGCGAGCTATCGGGCGTTCGGCGGAGGCAAGTACTGGCTGAGCGAGGAGAAGATGCGCTTCTGTTGGAGCGTCTATGCCGGGCATGAGGCCGACCGGCTGAACCCGCTCGCGGCGCCGCTGCGGGCGCGGCTGGAGGGGTTGCCGCCGGTGCTGGTCTATCTCGCCGAGCTGGACCCGCTGCGCAGCGAGGGGGAGGCGATGGCGAACCGGCTGCGGGGCGCCGGGGTGGCGACGGAGTTCGCCGTGTTCCCCGGCACGATCCACGGGTTCATCCTCGCGACCGAGCGGATGGCTAAGGCGCGGGACGCCGTGGCGCGGGGCGGGGCTTGGCTGCGCGGGGCGCTGGGGTAGGCGTCATCACGCCGCCCGCGCCCGCTACAGCGATAGCTTGAACTTGTTGTCGATCTCGCCGATCACCCCGCGGCGGAACGCCAGCACGCAGAGGACGAAGATGACGCCCTGGGTCACTGTCACCCAGGCGCCGAACCGCGCCAGGTAGTTCTGCATGCCGACTACGATGGCGGCGCCGACCACCGGGCCGAAGATGGTGCCCATGCCGCCGAGCAGCGCCATCAGCACGACCTCGCCGGAGGCGGCGAAGTGCACGTCGGTCAGCGTCGCGATGCCGAACACGAGCGACTTGGTGCCGCCGGCGATGCCGGCGATGAAGGTGCTGAGCACGAAGGCGATCAGCTTGTAGTCGTCCGTGCGGTAGCCGAGCGAGATGGCGCGCGGCTCGTTCTCGCGGATCGCCTTCAGCACCTGGCCGAACGGCGAGTACACGATGCGGTGGATGAACAGGAAGCATGCCAAGAATATGACGGCGACGACGGCGTACATCGCGAAGTCATCGCGCAGCGAGAACACGCCGAACAGCGCGCCGCGGGGCACTTGCTGGATGCCGTCCTCGCCGCCGGTGAACGGCGCTTGCAGGCAGAAGAAGTAGTTCATCTGGGCGAGCGCCAGGGTGATCATCGCGAAGTAGAGCCCCTGCCGCCGGATCGCGATAAGCCCGAACACCAGGCCCAGCCCGGCGCCGGTAGCACCTCCGAGCAGGATGGCGATCTCGGGGGTGACGCCCCAGTTCTTGGCGGTCCAGGCCGTCACGTAGGCGCCCATGCCGAAAAAGGCGGCGTGACCGAAGCTCAGCAGGCCGACGAAGCCGATCAGCAGGTTGAAGGCGCACGCGAACAGCGCGAAGCACAACACCTTCATCAGGAACACGGGATAGATCGAGAAGGGCCAGAGCGGCAGCAGGACGATCAGGCCCAGCATGCACAGCAGCCCGATGGCCTGGCTGCTGCTGAACCCGGCCACGCTGAACCGACGCGCGGGCCGCGCAGCCAGGAGGGGCGATGCGGAAACGCTCATGGTTCAGGCTGCCTTTCCGAACAAACCGGCCGGCCGGACGAGCAGGACGACCACCATGACCACGAAGATCACGGTCGCCGAGGCCTGGGGGTAGAACACCTTCGTCAGCCCCTCGACGATGCCGAGGCCGAACCCGGTGACGATGCTGCCCAGGATGCTGCCCATGCCGCCGATGACCACCACGGCGAACACGGTGATGATGAAGCTGGAGCCCATGTTGGGGTTGACCGAGTAGATCGGCGCGGCCAGCACCCCGGCGAAGGCGGCCAGCGCGATGCCGCCGGCATAGGTCAGCGACACCATGCGCGGCACGTTCACGCCGAAGGCCTGCACCAGCGGCGCGTTCTCCGTCGCCGCCCGCAGCCGCGCGCCGAGCTGCGTCTTCTCGATGATGAGCCAGGTGGCGAGGCACACGATCACGGCGGCGACCACGACCCAGCCGCGGTAGTTCGGCATGAACATGAAGCCGAGATCGGTGGCGCCCGACAGCTCCGGCGGGATGCGGTACGGCATGCCGGAGCTGCCGAAGGCGTTGCGGGCCAGGCCCTCGATGATGAGGGCGAGGCCGAAGGTCAGCAACAGGCCGTACAGATGGTCGAGCTTGTAGAGCCGGCTGATGATGGTGCGCTCGAGCAGCAGGCCGAACGCGCCGACGATCAGCGGCGCGACGATCAGCGCCGGCCAGTAGCCGAGCGAGAGCCAGTCCGGCACCTGATAGGCCGGGTTTATCATGGCGAGCCAGGTGTTGGGCGTGAGCAGCATCCAGGCGACGAACGCGCCCAGCATGAACAGCGCGCCATGGGCGAAGTTGATGATGTTGAGCATGCCGAAGATCACGGCGAGCCCGAGCGAGAGCAGCGCGTAGAAGGCGCCGTTGATCAGCCCCAGCAGGAGCTGGCCGAACAGCAGCGGCCCGGGGACGCCGAAGATCGTGAACATGACTCTACCTTATCAACCCGCTCAGGCTCGCACGACACTAAAAGCGGCGCGCATCAAGCACGCACGCTCATTGAAGCCGCGCGCATCAAGCGCGCACGAGAGAACAACCGCCCTCGCTCAGCGGACGCCAGGCCTGGTCCGGCGGGGTGGTGGCGATCAGGTTGTAGTAGTCCCACGGCCCCTTGCTCTCGGATGTCTTCTTGACCTGGAACAGGTAGGCCGGCACCAGCGCCAGCCCGTCCTGGCGGATCGTGGTCGTGCCGTAGGCGTCATCCTCCGCCGGCATCGCTTTCATGCGCGCGACCACGGCGGCGCCGTCCGACTTGGCGGCGACGCCCATGTCCTTGAGCACCCTGAGGAAATGCAGGGCGCCCGAGTAGCACCCGGCGTTGGTCATGTTCGGCCGCTGGTTCGGCATCAGCTTGCGGAACCGCTCGGTGAAGGCGCGGGTGCGGTCGTTCATGTCCCAGTAGAAGCTCTCGGTCAGGAACAGGCCCTGCGCCGCCTCCAGCCCCAGCCCATGCACGTCGCCCAGGAACATCAGCAGCGCCGCGACCTTCATGTTGCGCGTCAGCCCGAACTCGGCCGCCTGCTTGATGCTGTTCACCGTGTCCGCGCCCGCGTTGGCCAGGCCGAGCACCTTGGCGCCCGACGCCTGCGCCGAGACCAGGAACGACGAGAAGTCCGTCGTGCCGGGGAACGGGTAGAGCGAGGAGCCCAGCACCTTGCCGCCGTTGCTCGTCACGAACGCGGTGGTGTCGCGCTGCAGTTGCTGGCCGAACACGTAATCGGCCGTCACGAAATACCAGGTGTCGCCGCCCGCCTTCACCATCGCGCCGCCGGTGGACTTGGCCAGCATGTAGGTGTCGTAGGCCCAGTGGATCGTATTCGGCGTGCAGGCCGAGCCCGTGAGGTCGGCCGTCGCGGCGCCGGTGTTGATATAGACCCGGTTCTTCTCGCGCACGACGCTGTTGACCGCCAGCCCGACCGAACTGGTCGGGACGTCCACGATCAGGTCCACGCCGTCGCGGTCGATCCACTGGCGCGCGATGCCCACGCCCACGTCGGGCTTGTTCTGATGGTCGGCATAAACGACCTCGACCTGCAGGCCTGGGTCGCCGAAATCCTGCACGGCGACGCGCACCGCGTTGACCGAGAGCTGCCCGCCGATGTCGCGGTACGGCCCCGATCCGTCGTTCATCACGCCGATCTTGATGACGCTGGCTTGGGCGCGCGCGCGGCCGGGCATGGCGGTGGCGGCGAGGGCTGCGGACCCGATCAGGCCGCGGCGGGTGATCTGCATGGCGTCAATCTCCCTTTGTCGTTCGAGTCAAGCCCGCACCAGGGTGCAGCCGCCCTTGTCCAGCGGGCGGAACGCCTCGTCGGCGGGCGTGGTGGCGAGCAGCTTGTAGTAATCATAGGCGTACTTGCTCTCGTCCGGCGTCTTGACCTGCCAGAGATAGCTCGGGTGGATCTTGCGACCGTCCGCGCGGATGCTGCCGGGGCCGAAGCAGTCGTCATCGGTCGGCGTCGCCTTGAGCTGCGCGACCGTCGCGGCGCCG
>JBBSIT010000286.1:0-5958 GCA_038231995.1 Acetobacterales bacterium
CGCCGATCCTGATCCTCGACGAACCCGCCGCCGGGTTGGACGCCGCGACCGAACAGGCGTTCCTTCGCACGCTCAACGACGTGGCGGCAGGCCGCACGGTCATCCTGATCGCCCACAGGCTGACCGGCGTGGAGCGGCTGGACCGCATCTGGCGGCTCTCGGGCGGGACTGCCATGGCCGCCGCGGCTTGAGGGATCACACCGGTTGACGCGGTGCTGCAAGCACGGGCACCTACCCTGCATGGCTGTTATTATTGAAAGGTATCGAATGCACCGTCATCCCCCCCTGCGCCGGACCGCTCTGCTGGGCGCCCTGCTTCTCGGTCTCGCCAGCTGCGCCGCACCGATGCGTGAGACGACGCCGTCCTACGTGGTGTTCTTCACTGCCTTCTCCGCCGATCTCGACGAGCCCGCGCGCCAGGTGATCACCCGGGCGGCGCAAGCGGCCCAGGCATCCGGTGATCGCGTCGTACGGGTCGAAGGATACGCTGACAGCATTGGCAGCACTGAGGCCAACCGCATCCTCACCCAACTTCGCGCTCAGGTCGTGGCCGACGGCCTGGCAGAGAGGGGCATCCCGCGCAGCCGCATCGTGCTGCGCCCACGAGGAGCACAGGGCGGCGACCCTGGCATCGAGAGCCGTCGTGTTGACATCAACATCGCTGCCCCCTGATCTCTCCACTCGGGAACGCGCCTCCGGCGTCGAGCACGGCGCGGCCCCCATCGAGGTGCTGCGCCGGGTCTTCGGCTTCCCGCAGTTCCGGGGGTTGCAGGGTGCCGCCATCGACCACGTCGTCGCGGGCGGCGACGCCCTCGTCCTGATGCCGACTGGGGGGGGCAAGAGCCTCTGCTACCAGATACCGGCGCTCTGTCGGCCCGGCACCGCAATTGTCGTCTCGCCCCTCATCGCCCTGATGGACGACCAGGTTGCGGCATTGCGCCAACTCGGCATCGCGGCGGGCGCGCTGCACTCCGAGGTCGATCCGGACGAGGCCCGGCGCATCGCGCGTGAGTTCGAGGCCGGTCGGCTCGATCTGCTCTACGTTTCGCCCGAGCGCCTGCTGAAGCCAGGCATGCTGGCGCAGCTCGCCCGATTGCAGCTCGCTCTTATCGCGATCGACGAGGCGCATTGCGTCTCGGCCTGGGGACACGAGTTCCGGCCGGAGTACCGCGAACTGGCGCAGCTCGCGGATCGGTTCCCGGGTGTCCCGCGCCTTGCGCTCACCGCCACTGCCGATCCGCGCACCAGGACCGACATACTCCACGCGCTGCAAATGCCGGATGCCGAGGTGTTCACCGCGAGCTTTCACCGGCCCAACCTGCACGTCGCGGCCCAGGCCAAGGACGGCGAGACGCGCGAGCTGCTCGATTTCCTGGCGCGCCGCAAGGGCGAGACCGGCATCGTCTATTGCGGGAGCCGCAACAAGACGGACCGGGTCGCGCAGAGGCTGCGGGACAAGGATCTGCCGGCGATCGCGTTCCATGCCGGCCTGTCCGCGATGGAGAAGCGGGTGGCCTTGGCGCGCTTCCGCAGCGGCGAGCCTGTCGTGATGGTGGCTACGATCGCGTTCGGCATGGGCATAGACCGGCCCGACGTTCGCTTCGTCGTGCATCTCGACATGCCGGACAGTCCCGAGGCGTTCTATCAGCAGATCGGCCGCGCCGGACGCGACGGCGAGCGGGCCGATACGCTCCTGCTCTACGGCGGCGAGGACATTGCGCGTGCGCGCCACTGGCTGTCCCAATCCGTCGCGCCGGAAGCGCAGAAGCGCGTGATGCGGGAGCGGCTCGAGGCGATGATCACGCTGACCGAGACGACATCGTGCCGGACCCGCTCGCTCCTGAGCTGCTTCGGCGAGGAACTCGGCGGGAACTGCAAGCATTGCGACAACTGCTCGTCCCCAGTCGCTCTGTTCGACGGGACGGTGGCGGCGCAGAAGGTCCTGTCCGCGATCTACCGCACCGGACAGATGTTCGGCGCCCTGCATATCGTCTCGGTCCTGCGCGGCCAGGAGACGCCCATGGTCCTCAAGCACCGTCATAACGAGTTGCCGACCTACGGCATCGGCGCCGACAGGCCGCCGACGTTCTGGCGCGGCGTCATCAGGCAGCTCATCGCGCGGGGGGCCCTCCGCACCGAGAGCGGCGAATACGCGAGCCTGAGCCTGGTGAATGAGCAGGCCCGGCCGATCCTGCGTGCGGAGCAGACGGTAATGCTACGTGAGGAAGCCGCGTTGCCGAAGCGCTCGCCTCCCCGTAGCCGTGGCGACGCGCCGGCGCCGGCTCAGGGTGGCGAGCGGTTCGAGGCCCTGCGGCGCTGGCGCTCGGGCGAGGCGAAGGCGCAATCGGTGCCGCCCTACGTGATCTTCCACGACAGCGTGCTGCACGAAATCGCGGCTGCCCGGCCGGCGACGCTGGACGAGCTTGGCGAGGTCCGCGGCGTCGGCAGCTCCAAGCTGGAGCGCTACGGACCGGCCGTGCTCACGATCCTGTCGGAGCGCTGACCCTACTCTCTCTAGGCGGTCGCTTGTTCCGCAGGGACGAGGGTTCCGGGCTCGCCGGGTGCCCTGCGGAACACCAGTTGCCGATCGTGGAACTCCGTGACCGCCGCGCGATGGGCGATCGAGACGATGGTCGTGTTTGGCAGGCGCTGCCGTAAGCGCTGATACAGCTCGGCCTCTGCCTCAGGGTCGAGGCTCGCCGTCGCCTCGTCAAGGAATAGCCAATCCGGCCGCAGCAACAACGCGCGCGCGATTGCCAGCCGCTGCTGTTCCCCTCCCGAGAGGCGCTGGGCCCAAAGCGTGTCCTCGTCCAGCCGCGCGGCGAACGCGCCCAATCCGGCGTCCGAAAGGACCTCGACCACCCGAGCGTCGTCGAAGGTGTCCGGCGCTGCAGGGTAGGTCACGGCGTGGCGCAGCGTGCCCAACGGGATGTAGGGCCGCTGCGGAAGGAACAAGTAGCTGCCCGGCGGGCGCTTGATCTGTCCGGAGCCGAACGGCCAAATGCCAGCCAGCGCACGGAACAGAGTGCTCTTGCCTGAACCGGACCTGCCCTGGATCACGGTGGACTGGCCGGCAGGAAACTCCAGATAGGCATGCTCCACCAATCGGGTGCCGTCCGGCAGCGTCAACGTCACGTCGTCCAGTGCGACTTGCCCGCTCGGTCCCGTCTCGATCGTCGCACCTTGGTTCGACAATGCGCGTGCCGCGGCGATGGCGCGATAGAAGCTGGTCAGCCGCTCCACTGTCGCGCGCCAGGATGCGAGCGAAGCGTAGGCGGTGATGAACCAGGAGAGTGCGTCCTGCACCCGGTTGAACGCGCTCGCGGTCCGCATCAGGCCGCCAAGCGCGATCTCGCCGGCGAAGTAGCGCGGCGCCGCCACCACGAAGGGGAAGATGGTCGCGATCTGCTCGTAACCCGCAACCAGCGAATTCAGCAGCTTCGTCCGCTGCATGATCTGCCACCAGTTGCCGGCCACGGCCATGAAGCGCTGGCCCAAGATGCGGCCCTCCTCCGCTTCGCCGCCGTAGAGCGCGATGCCCTCGGTGTTCTCGCGCAGGCGCACCAGGGAGTAACGGAAATCGGCCTCGACTCGCTCCTGCTGGAAGTTGAGCATGGCGAGCGGCCGGCCGACCAAATGCGTCAGCCACGTCCCGACGACGGCGTAGAGCAGCGCGGCCCAGACCATGTAACCCGAGATGGTGACGCCGAGCAGCGTGACCGCGCCGGAGAGAGTCCAGAGGATGTTCAGGAAGCTGAACAGGGTGACGACGTTCGAGAGCAGCCCCAGGCCGAGCGTGAGCGTGTCCGAGACGAAGGAGCGGGTGTCGTCGGCGATGCGCTGGTCCGGGTTGTCTGTGCCCTTGCCGGCGGGGTCGCCCATCAGGCCGATGCGGTAGTAGGCGTGGTCCGACAGCCACTGCCCCGTCAGCCGCGTCGTCAGCCAGCGTCGCCAGCGTATCTCCAGCCACTGCCGCAGATAGGTCCGGTAGATGGCGACGGGAATGTAGATCGCGGCGATCAGCGTGAAGCCGGGCATCCATCCGGCATCGTTGATGCGACCAAGGAACAGGAGCGAGATGAAGCTGTCCCAATCCTTGTTCTGCAAGCTGTCGTAGAAAGCGCCGTTCCAGAAGTTCAGCACGACGTTCATGCCGACGAGCATCAAGTTCAGCACGACGATGCTGGCCAGCAGGAGGCGGGCCGACCAGCGCTCCTCGGAGCGGAAGTAGGGAAGGGCGAGACGCCCCGCGTCACGCAGGAATGGACCCAGCGCACGCATCACAGATCCTCCCGTTTCAGCAGCATCGCGTCGATCGCGGACAACCACGCAACGAGGCGCTTGCGGTTCACGCCGAAATCGGAGCGCCCATATACGCTGCGCGACCAGATCACGACTTGGCTGCCTCCGTCCGGGCTGGACAGGACCTGCAGCATCACGAGATCGGGGAACCCGACCATCGCGCTGCGGACGACGTAGTGCGCCTGCAAGGCTGCTGTAAATTCACGTTGCAGCACGGTCCGAGGCTGCGCCAGAGCGGCCGCCTTCGTCGCCGCGAACACCTGCTCCGGCGCGGCGTCATAGTCGCGGGTTACGATATCGGGCGGAGGCTGGAAGCCAGCAGGCGCGGCGAGGGCTGTATTGGGTGATCGAGGGCGGGACAGGCGGCTGACATCAAGCAACTCAGGCAACGGCAGCCCGGCGCTGCCCTGCTGTCCAAGCCCAGGAAGAAATCGGCCCAGAAGGGCCGCAGCGAACCTCACGTGCACTCCCTCACGAATTGCTGGTTCGCAGTCCCGATGTCGTTGGCATGAGGCATGAAAGGAGAGGGCGGGTCAGATTTGGACATCCCTCGACGCTGGCCCAGACTGCGCGTTGCCGCAAGCCGCGTCGGGTTCGGTTCGTCTCAGACTGGAAAGAGCGTGTGCAGGATAACTGGCGGCACCGGCCGGCTGAACAGGTAGCCCTGCCCCTCATCGCAGCCGAGGCCAGACAGCAGGGCGCGTTGAGCTTCCGTCTCGATCCCGGCGGCGACGACGGTCAACCCCATCGCATGCCCGGCCCCGATGGCGGCGTGCACCATCGACGTTTCCTCGTGGCTCCGCGGAAGCTCACGCACCAGGAGGCGATCGATCTTCATCGTCGTTAGCGGGAGCCGCCTCAGCATGGAGAGGCTGGCGTGGCCTGACCCGAAGTCATCCAGCGCGATCTTAACGCCGATGTCGCGAATTGCGGAGAGCATCAGCAGCAGATCGCTGCCGCATTCCAGCAACACTGCTTCCGTGAACTCCAGCTCCAGCTGCTCCGGCGGCAGGCCGGATTCTGCCAAGGCGTCGCCAAGCTGACCGAGCAGCGTCCCTTCGCTCAGTTGCCGGGCAGAGATTTTTACGGAGACGGTCAGATTGGGCCAGCCGACCGCCTCGATGCACGCGTCGCGCAGCACCCAGCGGCCGAGCGAGTGGATCAGTCCGCTCCGCTCCGCAGCGGGGATGAACTCGCTCGGCGGAACCAGCCCTCGGCGCCGGTCCGGCCAGCGCAGCAGCGCCTCCGCGCCGGTGATCGCGCCAGTCGCGAGCGACCAGCGCGGCTGGAAGTGCACGGCGAGGTCGCCTTGCGTAACAGCTCGTCGGAGATCCCGATCGAACTGACGTCGCTGCACGTTCGAGCCCGCAGTGTCCGAACCGGATCGCGGTGCGCCTCTGACTCCAACTCTGTCTTGGCAGCGCATCTCAGTATCACTGAGCATGTTATGTCTCTCATTAATCGACAAGTCTCAAAATACTTTGCGTTGGTTAGCAAGAGCTTAACGCCGCCATTAGTAACCGGGGCAAAAGTCCGGGTTGTCAGCCCGCGCCGGCGGGCTGGGTGCGGGAGCGGACGAGGTGGGAGAGAGGTGGGATGGCCAGAGCGCCTGCGACGCCGATCCTGGCGCCGAGGTAGTCCCAGAAGGCGATGCCG
>JBBSIT010000287.1:0-5955 GCA_038231995.1 Acetobacterales bacterium
ATCAGGCTGCGGACGGGCGAGGGCCGCGCGCCGTTGGGGACCACCAGCACGGGCAGGACGATCTGTCCGGCGCAGCCCGCGTGGAAGTCGGCAAGGTCGAGCGCCGCGTCCTCAATGAGGCGGCGAGCCTGCGGGCTGAACCGAGTGGCGCCGGGCCGGACCAGCAGCGCCAGCACCGCCCGGTCCGTGACGAGCACGGCGTCGATCCGCCGCCCGATCCGCAGCAGCCGGTAATCGAGGCACACCGCGACCGACCCGGCGAGGTCCGCGGGCAGCGCGTCCCGCAGCAACGGCAGCGCCGTCGCCCAGAAAGCCGTGCGCGACGCATCGGACGCCGCCAGCAGTCCGTCAAGCGTCAGGTCGCGCAACTCCGTGCCCGAGCCGGACCATAACGCGCCTATGGTGAGCCTCGCCGCGGTTCCACGCAGCGATTGAACCACCCTGCGGCTAACCGCGCGTGAACGGCAGGCTTACTCCGGCTCCTCGCCGTCCCGCCGATAGGGCGAGGCCTCCGCCAAGGCGGCCATCTCCTCGCGCATCGCCGGCCGTTCCTGCTCCAGGAACCCCGCCACCGCCCGGCGCAGCCCGGGATGGGCGATCCAATGTGCGGAGTAGGTGGGCTTGGGCAGGTAGCCGCGTTGGATCTTGTGCTGTCCCTGCGCGCCGGCCTCGACGCGGGCCAGGCCGTGCTCGATGGCGAACTCGATGGCGCGGTAGTAGCACAGCTCGAAATGCAGGAACGGCCAGTCGCCGCGGCAGCCCCAGTTGCGGCCATACAGCGCGTCGGAACCCACCAGGTTGAGCGCCCCCGCGACTGCCGAGCCGCCATGCTCGGCCATCATCAGCACCACCCGGTCGCCAAGCCGCTCCGACAGCATCGGGAAGAACTTGCGCGTCAGATACGCACTGCCCCACTTGCGATCGACGGTGGACGAGTAGAACCGATAGAACGCCTCCCAGTGCCGCGGCTCGATCTCGTGCCCGCGCAAGGTCACGAACCGCAGCCCCGCCGCGTTCGCGTCCCGCCGCTCGCGCCGGAGCACCTTGCGCTTGCGCGAGCTCAGCGCGCCCAGGAAGTCCTCGAACGTCGCGTAGCCCCGGTTCTCCCAGTGATACTGCGTGCCGAGCCGCTGCAGCCAGCCCGCCTGGCCCAGCGCCTCCCATTCCTCCTCCGTGCAGAACGTCGCGTGCACGGAGGACACGTCGAGCTGCCGGCACACCTGGATCAGCGCGTCGCCGAGCGTCTGCCCCAATGCCTCCGCCGACGCGCCGGGCCGGCGCAGCAGGCGCGGCCCCGGCACCGGGCTGAACGGCACGGCCAATTGCAGCTTGGGATAATAGCTGCCACCGCCGCGCTCGAATGCGTTGGCCCAGGCGTGGTCAAACACGTATTCGCCGTAGGAGTGCGACTTCGCGTACATGGGCACGACCGCCACGATCCCGCCGCCCGCGTCGCGCAACGACGCGTGCTGCGGCAGCCATCCCGTGCGCGGCCCGGCGGACCCGCTATCCTCCAGCGCGCTCAGGAAGGCGTGGCTGACGAACGGATTGTCCGCACCAGCGCAGGCGTCCCAGTCCGCAGGTGCGATCTCGGCGATCCGGGGGTGCAGCGTCAGGGTGAGGGGGAGGGGGCCGTCGGGCATGGTGCCGATATGGCGCGGTCGGCGCGGGCTTGAACCCCGCTAACCCGACACGACGCGGAGCGCAGCGCGCCTAACGCGCGGGACGGTCGGCAGGTCGAGCGGCAGCCACGGCCCCGCTGTCTCCGCCGCCGGCGCCTCCGGCACGTCGCAGCCGCCGAGGTAGTGCGCGGCCAGGTTGCGGAACACGTAGTCGAGGATCGACGTCGCCTGCGCCACGTCCGGGTCCCCCTCCACGGCACCGGCCGGGCGGAACTGGGTGAGCGTGAAGGCCGCCACGTAGTCCGCCAGCGGCACCCCGTGCTGCAAGCCGAGGCTGACCGCGGCGGTGAGCGCGTCCATCATGCGGCGCAGCGCGGCGCCCTCGCGCGGCAGGGAGACATGGATCTCGCCCAGCGTGCCGTCGGCGTACTCGCCGGTACGGAGATAGAGCCGGTGCCCGCCCACCGAGGCCTTCTGCGTGTAGCCGCGCCGCCGGGCCGGCAGCTCGCGCCGGTGCGGCGGCATCACTCGCGATGCGGGATGCGTCACGGGCCTAGGCGGCATCGCGTGCAGGTAGGGCGCGACCGCGTCGTGCATCGCCTGGTGCGCCTCGAGCCCGGCCGGCAGCAGGACCGGGTTCCCCGACAGGTGGGCGGCCAGGGCGGCGGCCGGTGTCATGCCGAGCACGGCCAGGCGCGCCCCGGCCGCGCGCGTCAACCGCCCATCCTCGCCGACGGCGGAGAACGCGGGCGCGATGCCGCCGGTCTCGGCGCCGAGCAGTGCGTCCGCCGGGCCGGGCGGCAGGATCGCAGTGCACGGCACGGCGCTGGCGCCCCGCAGCGCCACGCGCCGCGCCCGGCGCACCGCCGCCAGCAATCCCGGCGCCGCGTCGCACCGGACCGGCTCCGGCCAGCCGGGCAGGGCCAGCAGGTCGGGCTGCCCGCCGGCCATGGCGACGTCCGCGGTCGCGCGCAGCAGGGCGGCGATGCAGGCCGCGACGTCGCGGGCGGCCGCGCTGGCGTAGTCGAGACCGAGGGCGGCCAGCAACCCGTCCAGGTCCGTCACGGCGATGGCGAAGTGCTGCGCCGCTGGGTCGATGAGACGGAGCGCGGTCCCGGCGGCCGCTACGGCCTCGGCAAAGGCCTCCACCTCGAAGCCGGTCGCGACGCAGTGGAACGCGGGCAGGTTCAGCACGTAGCCCGGCGCGTCCCCGGCCGCACCGTTCCAGACGGGCGCCGTGGGCGCGGCCCGGCGCAGCAGCAGGAGCGCGTGCAGCCGGTCGGCAAGCTCCTCGCCTCCTGCGGCTCGGGCGCGCGCGGCAACCGGACGGATCCAGGCCTCGGCCGCCCGCGGCAGGCTCGCGTGTCCCTCGCCAGGCGCCAGCGCCGCCAGCGCCGCGGCGGCGCGATCGTCCCATGCGGCGGGCAGCGTCAGCGTCCGGGTCGGCGCGTCCGGGTCGGCGCCAGCTTCGGTGTCGCGCATCCGCACGCCGCGCCAGATGCGGCTTTTGCTCATGCCCGGCATCGTAGGAGTGCACCCCTCCCTTCGGGAAGCAGGAATATGGGGGCGCAGGCAGGATAGCACGCTTAGGCTGCGGCGGCCGCGAGCGGATCGGAAAATGTCTCCTGCAATAGCCTGAACCTGTCTAACGGGTGTCCACGCAGACGTTGTTCCTGAACAGGGACCATTCCTCGCAGTGCCGTCCATCCGGCAACTGACAGAGGCCAACCTGTCCCTTGGGCGTTCCGATAAGGACGACCTTGCCGCCCCTCTCGGCACAATGGGCGGAGGCCGGGTTGGGAAGGCTCACGGGCCTCGTGTTCACCGGCGTGGACCCGGCCGGTCCGGCGGCGCTGGATGCACAACCCCCCACCGGAAGACAGGCCAGCGCGAGGATCAATCCGGATGGCAGGCCGATCCTAAACCCCGTCCAGTTTGGAAATCATAGTCCCGCCCCTGTGATCAGGGGCACGGCATCGCAGTCACCTTCTCTGGCCAGAGGCGGACAGGACCATGGTTTTCAAACTGGACGCGGTTTAGAACCCAAGGGAGATGCCCAGCAGGGGGCCGTGCGTCACGGCGTCCAGGGCGAACCGGTTCTCGTTCTGTCCGGAATGATACTGCTCGTAGAGCGCGCGATAGCCGATGCTGAGTTGGGCAGGGCGGTTGAGCACCGTCATGGAATAACCGATCTGGAGGCTGCCGTTCGCGCTGAGCGAGGAGCCGACGCCGAACCCGCCGATATCGGCCTCGAACTCCGCGGACCATCGATCCGACAGGCGCAACGGCAGCCGCACACCGATGAAGGGATCGACCCAATCATCCGAGTCCGAGACGCTGGCGCCGAAGCCCAACAGCTTCCCCCCGACATGGGTCCATCGTAGCCCGGCCAATGGCTGGACCGACAACCGGACACCCTCCGGCGAACCGAACGACACGCTGTTCCAGTATATGCTGCCGCGCAGAAGATCTCGACTTTGCCCATATCACGGACCTGAGAGGTCAGGTTCTGATCCAGAATGCCGGCTCTGAGGCAATGAACGCGAGTGCATCGTCGAGGCCGAACACGGCGCCGAACGGCCCGGCAGGCCCCCATGCGTCACGCCGCCACCAAAGCACCTCAAGGCGATCGGGCGATGACGCAAGCGGCCGCAGCCGGGCCACGGGCGCATTCGTCCGGGCCGACGTCAGAGTATAGCCGCCCCTTACGCGACGGGCCTGCACGCCGCCGCGTGGCCAGGGGTAGGCGGCAACCCGTTCGATCACAGGATCGCTTGCCGGCATCGCAATCCTCCTCGCCCGTGCCCTGTTGAGACCTGCCGCAGCAGTCTAGCCCAACAGGTTCGCCATGGTCCGCCCCGATCTGCATCTGCCACCGAGCTTTGTTGCCTGGCTCGCGCCGTTTCTCGCCGCCTTCTCCCGGCGCAGCCGGCCGACGACGGCCGCTCTGGCGGTCGGCGCTCTGCTCGCCGTCGGGCCGCGCACCGTGACGGGCTGCTTGCGCGCGTTGGGCTTGGCCGAGCATCCAAGCTTCACCGCCTTCCACCGCGTGCTCAACCGCAATGCCTGGTCCGGCTTGGCGCTGGCCCGCCCCCTGCTCGGCATGATCGTGGCCGCCTTCGTTCCCACCGGGCCGATCGTCATCGGCGTCGATCACACACTCGAACGCCGCCGCGGTCCGCACATCGGCCCGGCCGGCCGCTTCTACGATGCGAGCCTGCGCGCGGACGCCCCCAAGCCAACCAGCCGTGGCCTGCGCTGGCTGAGTGCTATGGTGCTGGTGAACGTGCCGTTCGCCGGCCGCATCTGGGGCTTGCCGGTGCTGACCGCGCTGACCCCGAGCAAGGCTTGGTCCGAGCGCCATGGCCGGCGACACCGCCCGGTGACGGAGTGGGCCCGGCTGCTTTTGCTGACGCTGCAGCGCTGGCTGCCGGGCCGGTCCGTCGTCGCCGTCATGGACGGCGAGTTCGCCGCGCTGGAGCTGCTGCACGCGCTGCGCGGGTCGATGGTGGTGATCACGCGGATGCGCAAAGACGCGCGGCTGTTCGATCCGCCTTCGATCTATGAGGACAAACCCGGGCGCCGCCCCCGCAAAGGCGCGCGCCAGCCTTTGCTGTCCGCGCGCATCACAGATCCCACGACCCGCTGGCAACGCGTGGTGCAAGCAAGCCGGACCTCATGGCGCAACGGCGGCTGGATCGAATACGCCCACGGCACAGCGCTGTGGCACCATGGCGGCAAGCCGATCGTGCCGGTCCTGTGGGTATTGGTGCGCTACCCTGACGGGCGGCGCGAGCCGGAAGCTTTCCTTTGCACCGACACAGAAGCCGATCCACGCGACGTGCTGGATTGCTTCGACCGCCGCTGGGCGGTGGAAGCCACCTACGAAGAAGCTCGCGCCCATCTCGGCATGGAGACGCAGCGACAATGGTCCGACCCGGCCATCTTCCGCACCACGCCGCTGCTGCTCGGACTCTACAGCATCGTCACGCTCTACGTGCATCAGAATGCCGAGCGCCTCGCCATCTCGCCGCGCAGGGCTGCCTGGTATCCCAAGCCGGCCGCGACCTTTGCCGACGCAATCGCCCGGTTGCGCCACCACCTCTGGTTCGAGCGTATCGTCACATCGGCCGCAGACAGCGACATGACCGAACCAATCCCACCCGCCATGCAGCGCATTATCGAGGCCGTCTGCTATGCCCAGTAACTATGGGCTAGTGCTCTGTCATCCCTCCGTAGTCGGGTAGAGTTTGCGGAGCTTGATGCGTGCGTCTGCGGTGGTGAACCGCCAATCGGCCCTGGTGGTGGCGGCGTTGCGCCGGCGCTGCCACGC